>DATIRX010000389.1:0-2750 GCA_035469225.1 Bryobacteraceae bacterium | reverse complement strand
TGCGTTCGGATTGTAGTCGGCCTCCACGCTACCTGGCTGGTGAATTCGGCCACGCACATGTGGGGCTCGCGCCGCTTCGAGACCCGGGATGATTCCCGCAATAGCTGGTGGGTCGCCCTGGTCACGTTCGGGGAAGGGTGGCATAACAATCACCACGCGCATCCCACCTCCGCGCGCCACGGCCTGGCGTGGTATGAGTTCGATATCTCCTGGATCCAGATCCGCGTTCTGAAAGTCCTCGGCATCGCGAAATCCATCCGCGTGGCCAGCCTCGCCAGCCCCTCCTCGGAGCGCGAAGCCGCCTAAACCCCTTTCTCTCGCGTAAGCTGGAGGAATGGTAGTCGCCGGCCGGCGCAGATCCATCGGCCTTTTCATCGCCCTCGGTGTCGGAATGATTTCCGTCATCGTTCTTCTCTACGTAGGCTGGTTTTTCCTCAGCTGGCGCAGCGGGATTTTGCTCTTTCTGGGCGTGCTGCTGTTGACCGTGCTGGTCAGCGGCGTGGTGCTGAATACCTTCTTCCTGGTGCGCGAGATCCGCCGCAACGAACAGCAGGATGCGTTCATCAACGCCGTCACTCATGAGCTGAAGACTCCGGTTGCCTCCATTCGCCTGTACCTGGAGACTCTGCAGACCCGCGCCGTCGATGAAGCCAAGCGCAAAGAGTTCTACGGCATCATGCTGGAGGACAGCAATCGCCTGATGGAGACCATCGAACAGATTCTCCGGACCGGGCGCATCGGCCACACCAGCCGAAAACCGAACCTTTCCAGCGTCGAGATCGGAGCAGTGGTCCAGGAATGCGTGGCGCGTGCCCGCACTCTCTACAATCTGTCGGCTGAGTCACTATGCTACACGCCGGGACCTCCCATTACGATCCTGGCCGACCCGGATGAGGTTCGAGCCGCGGTTTCCAATCTGGTCGATAACGCCGTAAGGTATTCCGGAGACAATGTGAAGGTGACCGTTGAGACCGGCTCAATCCAGGGAAGAGACGTTTTTGTCCGGGTGCATGACCAGGGCGCCGGCATCGCCAAAGCCGAGTTGAAGCAGATCTTCAAGCGGTTTTACCGGGCTCGCGGACCGGCCGCTCCGCGCGTGCCGGGAACCGGACTGGGCCTGTACATCGTCCGCTCGGTCGCCAAGCGGCACGGCGGACGAGCTTGGGCGGAAAGCGAAGGCCCCGGACGCGGGAGCACCTTCGTGCTGCAGCTCCCCATATCGAGATGAGCCGGGTTCTGGTGGTGGAAGACGAGCTGCACCTGGCCAACGGTCTGCGCTTTAACCTGGAGGCCGAAGGCCACCAGGTCCAGGTGGCCGACTCCGGAGAAGCCGCGCTCGACATTCTGAAAGCTGCTCCCGCCGACTTCGATGTGGTGGTGCTGGATGTGATGCTGCCCGGCAAGGACGGTTTCACCGTGATGTCCGAGATGCGCGAGTCCGGTCAGTTCGTCCCTACGCTGATCCTGACGGCGCGCGGCCACCCCGCCGACGTCCTGCGCGGGTTCGCTGCCGGAGCCGATGATTATCTTGCGAAGCCCTTCGATCTGGCGATTCTGCTGGCGCGCATCCGCGGCTTACTGCGGCGCCGCGAGTGGCTGAAGGCCTCCGCCGGCGCCCTTCCCCAGGGCCCGGCCCCTGTGCAGTCCGCTGCTCCCGGGGACAGTATTTTCGTCTTCGGGGATAAACAAGTGGATTTCGATCAGCCGCAATTGCGCGTCCGCAACCAGACCTATCCGTTGACGCTGATGGAGGCCAACGTTCTTCGCTATCTGGTGCAGAATCGCGGAAAGGTTGTTTCGCGCAAGAAAATGCTGGAAGAGGTTTGGGGGCTCCACGAGGATACCGATACGCGCGCCATCGATAATTTCATCGTGCGCCTGCGGCGCTACATCGAAGACGACCCCACGCACCCCAAACATCTGCTCACGGCTCGCGGAATCGGCTACCGCTTCGTCGATGCGCCCACGCAGTCCGATCAATCATCTTGATACCTGCTATAGTCAAGGTTGTGTAGTTCGTTTCGCCCTTCCTGACAGAGTCCGAGTCTGCCTCGAATCGCCTTTCACGAAAAAAGGGAACGTAAGTAGGCTCTATGATTTCAACAGCATCGGAGTACTGTGACGTCTGCAAGGCCGAGACGCAGCGCTGTCAGTACTATCCTGCCGGCCGCAGCCGGCGGCATGGAAAATGCCTGGAATGCGACCGCAAGGATCCGCGGACGCCCCCGGGATCTCGCACCAAGGATGCTCGATACTGCCTGGAATGCGATCGCAACCACAATCAGGCCGGCAGGCACTAGGACCCGATAGGTATAGGAGGAGACAACCGGAGTGACTAAGAATCAGCACGCCGCCCTCGGATATCTGGCGCGCGGATGGAAGCTTCGCCTGCGCCGCAGCGTCTGGCTATTCAAGCAGCCGGATTATGTGGATCGGTTTGAGGAATGTCCGGGCGGAGCCGCGACGCTCAAGGAATTGACCGCCTTGGGATACCTGGACGAACGTAACAATATCACTCCAGCCGGGCAGGAAGCCTTCGCGTCTTTCGTTCCGGAGCCGGGTCCCGACGCCGGACAACCCGGCGCGCAGGAAAGCTGACTGCCGATGAACCTTTTCGGAGTCTGTTTCGTATAATGGGTATGGATCACGTAGACGTTTGGCAAGCATATCGCGCGGCATTCGATGATTTTGCCCAAAAGGTCCGCCAGGTCCAGCTTCTCGCGGCTCATCCCGGAGTCCAGCAGCAGGCC
>DATIRX010000388.1:0-5033 GCA_035469225.1 Bryobacteraceae bacterium | reverse complement strand
CACCTCGCCCTTGCCGGCCTCGAATTGCGGCTTGACCAGGATGACCATTTCACCACGTTTCTTTAACAGCGGCACGATGGCCGGGATCAGCAGGGTGGCGGATATGAAGCTGGCGTCGCATACGGCCAGATCGAAGCTCTCCGGAATATTTTCAGGGGTGAGATATCGAGCGTTGACACCTTCGCGGACCACCACGCGCGGATCGTTACGAAGTTTCCAGTCCAGCTGGCCATGGCCCACGTCGATCGACCACACTAAAGCCGCGCCCCTTTGCAGCAGGCAATCGGTAAAACCTCCGGTGGAGCTGCCCACGTCCAGGCATACGCGCCCGGTGGCATCCACGCCGAAGTGATCCAGCGCGGCCGCCAGCTTGAGCCCTCCGCGGCTCACGTAGGGCAAGCGCGCGGTCACCTGAACCTGACAGTCGCCCGGAACGGAACGGCCCGGTTTGTCGCTCTTCTGACCGTCGACGAGAACGTCGCCGGCGAGAATCAGCGCGCGGGCTTTCTCGCCCGAATCGGCCAGGCCCCGCTCGACCAGGAGCTGGTCCAGGCGAACTTTGGTGGGCGCACCTCTCATGCAGTGCGTTGCACCACCAGATCGGCCAGCTGCATCAGACGCGCGGCGCCATCGCCGAACGGTTCCAGCGCCAGGCGCGCGGCCAGACGTTCCTGCTCCGCCATGGCCCGCGAACGCTCCAGGCCGTAGACTGCCGGGAAGGTGATCTTCTTCTGCTGTGCGTCTTTGCCGGCGGTTTTGCCGAGAGCCTCGGAGGGTTGCTCCACGTCCAGCACGTCATCGACGATTTGAAACGCCAGTCCGATATGTTCGCCGAAACAGGTGATCGCGGTCAGCTGGAGATCGCTGGCTCCGGCATAAATTGCGCCCATGCGGACGCTGGCGCGCAACAACGCCCCGGTCTTGGCGCGGTGAATCCTGTCGAGCAGTTCGGGGGTAGGGAATTGGCCCTCGCCTTCGAGATCGTTTACCTGGCCGCCGATCATTCCGCCCACCGTGCCCGATGCTGTCGCCAGCTCGGACACCAGCAGGACACGCCGTTCTCCATCCACATCCGGCAGTTTGGCCAGGACTTCGAAGGCCAGCGTTAACAGAGCATCGCCCGCCAGGATGGCCATGGCGTCGCCGAATACTTTATGGCAAGTGGGACGCCCGCGGCGCAGATCGTCATTGTCGAGGGCCGGGAGGTCGTCGTGGATCAGAGAATAGGTGTGGATCAACTCGAGCGCGCAGGCGGCATTCTCGATTCCTTCGGGATGATCGGAAACGGCTTCCGCGGCGGCCATCGCCAAGAGCGGCCGGATGCGTTTCCCGCCCGCGAACAAGCTGTAGCGCATGGCGCGATGGATGATCGAAGGGTCCTGCGATTCGGCGGGCACCCAGCGGCCCAGGGCCGCGTCCACCCGCTCTTGCTGGTGCGCCAGGTAATCGGGCAGCGTCATCTTTATCGTTCTTTGTCCGGAGTCTTGAACGGCTGCGGCTGCATTTCGCCCGCGCGGCGAGTCAGGATTTCCACGCGCGTTTCCGCTTCTTCCAGCTGCTTGCGGCAGGCATCGCTCAGTTTCATGCCTTCTTCGAACAGGGCGATGGCGCGCTCCAGAGGGAGCTCGCCGGTCTCCATTTCCTTGACGATATGTTCCAGCAGCTGGAGGCCTTCTTCGAAGGTCGGAGGTGCATCCTCTAGCTTGGCGGCTGTTTTGGCGTTCCGGGGTGTCGATTCCGACATCGACCTATTATAGGATGCACTACTGTTGACACGAAGCCTGGATTACAATGGAGTCTTGCCGCCACGCCGGGCGCGTAGCTCAGTTGGTTAGAGCGCCTGCTTCACACGCAGGAGGTCGCAGGTTCGAGTCCTGCCGCGCCCACCATACCTTCATGGATTCCAAAAGACGTCATCTAATTCCCGCCGGTTCCCGCAAAATCGCCTCAACAGTGCCGAAACAGTGTCCTTGAGCCATAACGCGTAGTTTTCCAAAACGCTCCCTCGGAAGTTCACACGTTTCCAGGGAAACCTGATCCGGAAATGTCGAAGCGTTTAGCGGATCGCCACCAGGTACCCCGGCGACGGCTCCCCAAACATGCCTAGGTTCAGCACAGCCTGGTTGCCGCTTACGCCGGCAGGGACCTGCACGAGCACTACCTGAAGCGCGGCAAACCCCGGTGCGAGACCCGCCCAAATGACCGTCGCCGGATTTCCATTCAGCGTCGCCGTCACCGCGTTCTTCATTTCAACCAGGCGATCCATAGGAGCTGCGCGGCCTGAGAGTTCGTCGCTCTGAGCATGGCCGAGACCGGTAGCCCACACGGCGACCGTTTCACCCGCTGCGGCCGGGGATGGCGCATTCACGACGCTCCCATCCCCATGGGTTACGACAAAAACTCCGGGGTTGGCGGGTCGAATTTCTACCGGGATCGCATGGCTGGTGCCGCGGCTATCCGTGATCGTAAGGGAGGTGGGTCCGGAAGGAAGTTCAGAGGGCGTCTGGAACCACGCTCCTGCTGGGGAGGCGAGAATCAGCGGAGCCTTGATGCCCGAAACCACCACCGATACGCCGCCCAACTCCTGCGGCAACGGCCAACTGGCAGGACGTTCCTCGTCGTCGAGGGGGAGATTTGCATGAATCGCTACCATCTCCCCGGGAGCAAGGACAGCGACCCCGGAGGCGGCATTCACAGCCGCATCGGCGGTCAGGTCCGGAACATTCGGATCCTGCACCCAGCCGTCCGCCAGGAGCGATGCGATTACAACATCTCCCCGTTGCCGGGCAAAGCCGCGCAAAGCATCGACACCGGCCTCGAACCAGAATTCCGGGCAGCGCGCCAGGACAGAATCCACAAGGCATACGCGATTCGGATCATCGTGCGCGGCTTGCCGAATCTGTTGGTACTCGCGATCAATCTCGGCTTCCAGCCATCCATCTGGACCTCCGATTACCTCGGCCGCCAAGTGAAGCGTATCCACATACCGTTTGTGGAGTTCAGGCACTTGCAGCGCGCGGCGCAGCAGAACATTGTCCTGCGTATACTGCCAGATCGGATACTCCGGAAGCATAAGTGTCATTTCTTTGTCCCAAACCAGGAAGAAAAAGCGGTTGTCGGACATGCGGCGGTAGAAGTAGAAATTCGCCATGCCGCTGTCGGCCAGGATTCCGTCCACTTCCGACAGGAACTGTTCCACCGCGACGTGGGCCACAAACGGGCCCAGATCTATGTACTTGCTCACAGCCGTGACGAAATCCGCGTCACTGGCCTGGTTGACCGTCCGGACAAAATCCGCGATGACCTGGCCTTGCGGATCATCCGTATGCGTCTTGGGATCCAAGAGCGTAGGAACATAGAGCTTCGGATCGTCGCCCAAATACTGGAAACGAAAGCCTTTGCCGCCCTGCGCCTCGTAGAGATATCCCGTATCTTCTCCGAAGCGGGTCATGATAAATCGCGTGTCCAGGGGCTCCAGCAATTCGTACAGGCCCACGTATTCTCCGTTGACAAACAGCCGGCTGAAGGAGGTTCGCTCGTAGGGGAGCCCCATACGCGCGAAGACCTGCATGGCTAGACGTTCGTGGAGCATAGACCAGTCCTCCGCGAAGTTCCTGAAAAATACCGCATCGAGTCCGAGAAACTTCTGACCGGAGGTATACTTGCCGAACTCGATCGCCATCCCCGGTTTGATCGGATTCAGACTGCCCGATCCGCGCGTGTGCAAGCCGGCGTTGTGGATCACTATGCCCCGCCACTCGAAATCGCACTTATAGTACGCCTTCTTGTTCAGGTACTGGTCATGCAGGCTTTGCCAGTCGTCCGCGCTGATGGTGAGGCGAATGTCTTGAAGTGACCCGCCGTCGAAGAAATCGTTGATCGTTTGGGCGGGGGCACTCGCTGCGGGGATCAGAAGACCGGCGATGTATACCATCCATCTCGCCATGAGTAGCTCGCTTCTTGCCGGGTAATAGAGCAGCCTGGATGCCAATCGGAAAGCAATGCAGGAACAATGAGATACGAGAACCCGCGCGAGCTTTGGATCGCCGGCAGCGCTGAGCATTGCGCAAAACCTGTGTCAATTAGCGCACTTCCCAGAATTTGCGTCGGTAGAGAGTGCGCCGTATACTAGGGATCATAGTGCGCGCCCGCCGCGGCGCAGGGGATCAAAAGCAGTTCCAGATGAAGCAGTTCGATTTACCCACTTCACCAACAACCGCATCCAGGCGACTCCTCCCTCTGCTGATCGCGTCTTTGTTTGCCGCCGCGGCCGTCGATGCTTCCGCACAGTCCCTTCAAAAGCTACCGCCCATCAAGACTGTCTTCATCATCGCGGAGGAGAACCATAACTGGTCCGACATCACTCCAACCGTCGCGCCCTATATCCAGAAAACGCTCGTTCCGATGGGAGCGCACGCGGAGCAGTATTACACCCCTCCTGGGAATCATCCGAGCGAACCCAATCTGATTTGGCTTGAGGCCGGAAGTAACCTCGGAATCACCGACGATGCGGATCCCGGCGTCAATCACCGGAATACGGTGGACCATCTTGTTAGTTATTTGGATAAAGCCGGTATTTCGTGGAAGACGTACCAGGAAGACATCGACGGAACGTCGTGCCCGCTCGTGAGCGTTAGGAAGTACGCTCCCAAACATAACCCATTCGTCTTTTTCGATGACGTGACGGGCAACAATAATTTCGCCTCCGTGTACTGTATCTCGCACATTCGTCCTTACAGCGAGCTTGCCACGGACCTCGAAAACAACACCGTGGCGCGCTACAACTTCATCACGCCCAATCTATGCCATGACATGCACGATTGCAGCGCCACAGTTGGGGATACATGGTTGTCCACTGAGGTGCCGAAGATTCTTGCATCCCAAGCTTATAAGGACAGGGGCGCGCTGTTCATCGTCTGGGATGAAGGTTCTTCGGGTGATGGCCCCATTGGAATGATCGTGCTCTCGCCCTTTGCGAAGACGAATTACTTCAACTCCATCCACTACACGCACAGCTCAACGCTGAAAACACT
>DATIRX010000387.1:0-6160 GCA_035469225.1 Bryobacteraceae bacterium | reverse complement strand
CCGCTGCTCGACCGCATCGATCTGCACATTGAGGTTCCCGCGGTTCCCTACCAGGAGCTGCGTGGCAAGGAAGGCGGCGCCACTTCCGCCGACATGCGCGCCCGCGTGGAGCGCGTCCGGGCCATACAGCACGGCCGCGGTTTCTATAACTCCCAGATCCCGGTGCGCCAGCTGCGTAAGCTCTGCGCACTGGACGATGCGGGCGAGCGCACCCTCGAAATGGCGGTGCGCAGGATGGGCCTCTCGGCTCGCGCCCACGATCGCATCCTGAAAGTTGCCCGCACCATCGCCGATCTGGACGCCTCCGATCGCGTCACGGCGAAACACCTGGCGGAGGCGGTCCAGTATCGCAGCCTGGACCGCAACTATTGGCAATAGTTAACATGTTCAGGTGACTACCGCCGCCCATCTTCTCGCCCAGGCCCGCATCAACCATAAACGCCTGCCCGAGCTTCCGCAAGCCGTCCGCCCCCACACGCCCGGGGAAGCCTACCTTGTTCAGGACGGCCTGATCGACCAACTGCTCGCTCACTACGGCGGCCGCGTGATCGGATATAAGATCGCGTGCACCAACATTACCGCGCAACGGCAACTGCATGTGGACGGGCCCTTCTTCGGACGCCTTCTATCGGCCTTCTTCCATGAGAGTCCGGCGCAAGTGGAAGCCGGCCAGTTCTTCATGCGGGTGGTGGAAGCCGAATTCGCGTTCGAGATGGCGCGCGACTTGCCTCCTTCCGCCGCGCCGCGTTCGCGCGAGGAAATTGCCACAGCGGTGAAGGGCGTGATCCCCGGGATCGAAATTGTCGATAGCCGCTTCGACGAATGGACCACCATCGGTGCGCCATCGCTGATCGCCGACAACGCGTGCAACGCGGCTTGGGTCAAGGGCCCCCTGCTCACGGACTGGCGGGGAATCGATCTGGCGGCACAGGCGGTGCGCGTCACCGTGAACGGGACGCTGCTGCGCGAAGGCAGCGGCAGCAACGTGCTCGGTCACCCGCTGCATGCACTGGAGTGGCTGGTCAACAGCCTCCACGCGCGTGGCCTGGGCCTGAAGGCCGGGCAGTACATCACCACCGGCGTCACCACGGAAGTCTATATGGCGGAGCGTGGGGATCGCATCACGGCCGATTTCGGACCGGTCGGTTCCGTGGAACTGAAGTTCGTGTGAGTTTATTCAACACGGAAGCTTTCGCGCAGCTCCACAGCATCGCCGCCGATCTTGTCGCGCACCGTGAGCACCAGCGTGTAGCTCGCCAGGGGCACATTGTTTTCCAGGTGCAAGCTCAAGGCGCCGGGAACGCGCAACTGCGGATAGAACGATTCTTTGGATTCCGCGGCTGCGGCCGGCTGCGCGAACAGTTCCTTGCCATCGGCGCCCAGAATCGCCAGACCATACTCCACGGAAAACTTGTTGTTCGCCTCGAATTTATACCCGGCCATTTCGAAACGCGCCCACAGCGTGGATCCTTGCTTGTACGCCACGGGAGGACGTAACCCAACCGCATCGTCCTCATTGCGGAGAAAGCGGAAATTTCGAATCACAAAGGACGCGCTTGGTTCGATGGTTTCTGCGCGCACGTGAAACTCCAGATCGCCGCTGATTTCCGAACCTGCAATTTCATCTTTCACGGTGACCGGGATGTGGTAGCTTCCCCCCGGAATAAAAGATGGCAGCAGGAATGAAACCACGAATTTCGGAACCCAGTCTTTGTCCTGAAGCCGCAAAGATTCCTCCAGGCGGCCGGTTTTCAGCGGTTCCACGGGAATTCTGCCGGGGTCCAGCAGCCCCGCTTGCCAGGAGAGCGTCACATTGCGGTTGTCGCCGGCCGGCTGGCTATCGTATCCCGCGATTCGGCAACTGAACCACACCGTCTCGCCGGGCAGGAAATCATGGGACGCCGGCAGCAGCGGGCCGTCCTCGTATTGGTGCAGAGCCAGGCGCTCAAAGGCGAGCTTAGGCGCCGCGGACAGAACTCCGGCCGCCAACACAGCCGCGAACAGCACGAGCGGAAGCGAGCGTCGGGCAACCACGGTACACCTCTATTTTAGGCTGTCCGGGGCAATCGGCGATTGTAAGGGTAGATTCGAATCCATCCGCAGCGGAATCTGAACGGTCACAAACCTCTCGAGGCCCGGATCGGCGATGTCGGGCACTCGCAGCTTATAGGACGTCAGCGGCACGTCGAACAGGATGGCTCCCTGCTGAGTCTGACCGGGATTGACGGTCCGCAGCAATCCGAACCAGTTAACGACCCCTTCGCCGTTGGACAGCTCGCGGTAGATTTGCCCGTTGGATCCTTCCAGCGTGAGCAACGGTATGGAAGCATCCTGGCCGGTACCGTTCGTTACAGAAAGCTTGAGAAGCAAAAAACGGTTCTCAGGCGAGCGAGTTTTGAACGACTCTCCCAATTGGGTCTTCCACTCGCTCTCCACCACCGAATAGGTCATCTGGCCCACCGGAACTCGTTCGCCCATCCCAAACTCCTTATTGGCCACCGGCGCCTGCTGGCAGGCAGAAAAGAACAGGGCCGAGGAACACATTAGGGCAAGCCGCCGGAAGGGTTTAGTCATTGGGAAACCTTTTCTAATGTAGCGGTTGTGGGATGGTGTTGCAAATGCCGCCTATTTCGATGATTTTTGCGAATCCGAAGCGGAACAATTCCCGCCCTGGCAACGGTTGTTCTCCTCGCACACCTGTTCCAGCAACGACCATGTCGGGTGAAGCTTCATTTGGAACTCCTGCGACCAGGGCCTGGTGAAGATTTTCGGATCGTCCACCGTAATTTCGTAGGAGACGGTCGCCGCATCGATGTGGCGCAAGCGCTCGACCGTATGCAGCGCATCGCTGTGCCATCCGTTGCTCGCGGAAAGAGTCCATTCCTTCAGTCCGACGGTATCGATGACCAGCGTATCTCCATCCCACTTCGCAACCGCATTGCCCATGAACGTAAGATCGAGGTCGGCGGGATGCGCCTTGCCGATCGGGATCACCCTGAAAAAGTGCATGTACTCGTACAGGATGACGACGCTATCCGGCGTCTGAACGATCTGCTGGGCGTAGGGCGCCAGAGCCTCGCGCGGATGCCCGTCCGGCAAACACAGCTCGGTGGGATCGTCGTGCCGGGGATCGCCGGTGGGAGGCTGCAGGAACTTCGACTCGGCCCCGGGCTGAAAGGGAGCCATCTTGCTGCGATCGAAATTCGTAACCCGCGGAGTGTCGGTATCGTCGGACCCGACGATGTGCGTGAAAGCCGGTCCCGCCCACACGCCGGCAAAGTTCGGCTTGCCGTCCGGCATCCGGGGAATCTGCCCCGTCACAAGGGTTGCACCCACGAACAGAACGATCGCGATCCGCCTCATGCCTGCGTCACTTGTTTTCGGTGGGGTTCAAGGCCTGGTCCTGCCCGATCCGCGCGTCGCGCCCGTCGGCGAATTTCACGATGTTACCGGAAGCATTGTTCGAACCGTCCTTGGCGCGATGGCCGGAAATGGTGAGAACCTCTCCGGACTTCAAACTGTTCTTGGTAATGCCCCTTCGTACCAGCATTCCCGGAGGAGACGCGGAAAAGCCCCAGTTCGTGACCTTGCCCTGGTCGTCTTTCACATCCAGGTAGATCCAGATATGCGGATTGGACCACTCCAGTCTGGTGAGCACGCCGGTCAGCTTCACCGGCTTGGTGGTGTCGAACTCGGCCGTGTAGGCATGGTGCGCCAGCATCGCAGCCGGCGCGAGCAAAACCAACATCGTGGCGAACCTGGCGGGCATCATGTTTAATGTACTCAAGTCCCCTACCTACTTCGCGCCGAGCTTCCGGAGCAAGGCCGCCGTATCTTCGTGGACGTCGATGCGCTGGCCGCCGCGGCTGTTGCCGCCGGCTTTTCCAAGAGCGGCATCGATGGGCGACATGCCGCCGGAATCCTTGACATCCAGCTTGGCCCCGTGGTCGAACAGGTATTGCACCACGTCGTTCCATCCCCAGTAGGCTGCGGCAGCCAGCGGCGTCTGCATCCTGCGTCCGCCGGCCGCGTTGATATCGGCGCCCGCCTTGAGTAACAGATCCAGCGAATCGATGGACCGCTGCTGGACGTCGAAGGTGGTGTAGAGGCCCCGGGTATCGGCATCCACCGATCCGAGTCCCGCGGCGGCCATGACGGGAGTGATGCCCTGATTATTGGGAAGATCGATCTTCGCGTGGTGCGCCAGCAGCAGCTGGATCGCCGGCGCATCCAAACCCTTGGCGGCCCGCAACAGAGGCGTCGCCCCGATGGTCAGCATAGCATCCACCCCGCGATCCGACCCGATGCTCCGGTAGGGCGGCAACAGTTTCAATTGCAGGTTGGGGTTGGCGCCGGCATTCAGCAGCTGCTCGATCACTTGCAGAGGCGTGGTGTCATCCACCGACGGGCTGTCCTGTCTCCCGCCATGGGGAAGCGTGTTGTAATCCACCGCGAGGTACAGCGGGCTCCGCCCCCACCAGTCCCATTTGTTTACGTTGGCGCCTGCCTTGATCAGATAAGCCGCGACGTCGAAGTGAGCATTCCAGATGGCCGTGATCAAAGGCGTGACGCCTTCGGGATCGGCGAGATTCAGGTCGGCCTTGCCTTCGACCATAGCTTTGACGCACTCCAGGCAACCCTCGCGAGTGGCATACAGCATCGCCGTAAGGCCTCCGTACGAGCGATACTGCGCGCGCGGCTCGGTGCTCACCTGCGAAGGGACGTCGTTGATCACCGCCCGCGCGTTCACGTCCGCTCCGTGCGCAACCAGCTCCCGCACCATGGGACCCTGGCTTTGCGCGGAGGCCCACATCAGGGCCGTCTGATTCTTTTGCGATTCCTTGGCGTTCACGTGCGCGCCATGGTCGAGCAGAAGCTTCGCCGCGGCGACGTTGCTACTGCGCGCGACCAGCATCAGCGCCGTCTGGCCGTCGGCGCTGGGGGAGTCGGGATCGGCCCCGGCCTTCAATAGCTTCTCGATGATTTCGGTGTTTGCGTTGAAGGCCGCTTCCGACATCGGTGTCACGCCGAACTCGTTCTTCGCCTTGGCATCGGCCCCGGCTTTGAGGAGTTTGTCCACCAGAGCGGTATCGTTGTTGTGCGCCGCCCAGTGCAGCGGGGTGGTGCCATCGGACGAAGTCGTGTTGGTGTCGGCTGCCAGCGCGAGGCTCGCAAGGGCGAAGAGGATCCATCCGATACGCACGTTCATGACTAAACCTCCGCAAACTTGCCGGAGCTGTCGCCGAACTTCTCCTCGGGAACTCCCGCGCGATCGAGAATGGTAAGCAGCATGTTCGCCAAGGGAGTCTGGTCGGGGTAACGCAAGTGCTGTCCGCCCTTGACCGCTTTCCAGCCGCCGACCAGCGCGGTGGGCAGCGGATCGTGATTGTGCAGATTGCTGTTGCTCATGTTGCTGCCGTAGAGAATGATGGAGTGATCCAGCATGGTCCCATCGCCGTCCGGCATTTTCTGGAGCTTGGCCAGGAACTTGGCGAAGATGTCGGTGTGATAGGTCTGGATTTTCACCAACCTGTCCATCTTGGCCTGCTCGTTGTTGTGATGCGAGAGCGGATGGAATGCGTCGGAAACGCCGATCTGGTTATAGGTCAGGCCGCTGACCTCGGCCGCCATCATGAAGCTGAACACGCGCGTCATATTGGCCTGATAGGCCAGCGCCACTAAATCGAACAGTAGCGTGATGTGCTGCTCGAAGCTGGCGGGGATTCCGCCCGGTGCGTCCGGGATATTGACGTGCGAAAGATCGCGCGCTTCCATCTTCTGCACGCGCCGTTCGATTTCACGAACGGTATCGAGATAGTCGCCCAGCATCACGCGATCCTGCGCGCCCAAGCTGCGCCGCAGATCGGCCGCTTCTTCGGAAACCAGGTCCAGCACGCTCGAATACTGCTTGGAGATGCGCTTGCGCTCTTCGGGTGTATCGCCCTGGCCGAAGAGCCTCTGGAACAGCTTGCGTGGATCGTTCTCCATCGGTAAGGGGGTCGTGGGCGTGCGGAAGGAAATCGTGCCCGCATAGCTGCAGCCGAAATCGCGATCGCAGGACCCGCCTCCACCGCGCACTTCCGTGGCGATTTCGAGCGACGGAAACGGCGTGTCCTGGCCGATGTGCAAGGCGGCGATCTGGTCGACGGTCGGGCCGCCA
>DATIRX010000386.1:0-2627 GCA_035469225.1 Bryobacteraceae bacterium | reverse complement strand
AAGATCCAGAATTATCACCTGACGCTGTTCACCAGGTTCCTGGAAAAGCTGAATACCACCAGGGACGGCGACGGCACGCTGCTGGATCATTCCTTGATCCTGTACGGCAGCAACATGAGCAACAGCAACGCGCACAATCATTTCCCGCTGCCCACGCTGGTGGTGGGAGGGGCGTCCGGCAACATGAAGGGCGGCCGCCATATCAAGGAGCCGGATCACACGCCCATGACCAACGTGCTGCTGACCATGCTGCACAAAGCCGGCGTCGAAATCGAAAGCCTGGGCGACAGCACCGGCGTAATCGCCGCGGCGTAATATGCGAAACCTCGGCCTTATTGCTCTCCTGGGCGTTGCGTGTTTTGCCGCCGACTCCCCCGACGGAACCACGCCCCTTCACCTGGCCGTCCACGCGAATGACTTAGCCGCTGTAAACAAGCTCCTGGCGGCGGGCGCGGATGCGAAAAGCGCGAACCGCTATGGCATCACGCCGCTGTATCTGGCGTGCGAGAATGCGAATCCTGCCATCATCGAGCGGCTGCTGAAGGCCGGCGCGGATGCCAACGCCGTCTCCACGGAAGGCGAAACCGCGCTGATGACCGTTGCGCGCACCGGAGTCGTCGAAGCCGCGCGAGTTCTGCTGGACCACGGCGCGAACGTAGACGCCCGCGAGGAATGGCATGGGCAAACCGCGCTGATGTGGGCCGTCAACGAACAGCACCCCGCCATGGTGAAAGAGTTGATCGCGCATGGCGCGGATGTGAACGCAGTTTCGAACATCAATAAATGGGAGCGTCAGAATACCTCCGAGCCGCGCGAAAAGTGGCTGCCCTCGGGCGGCCTGACGCCGCTGCTGTTCGCCGCGCGGCAAGGGTGCGTCGAGTGCGAGCGGATTCTGCTGGATGCCGGCGCCAGGATCAATACCACCGATCCCGACGGCGTCAGCCCCGTGCTGATCGCGATTATCAACGGTCACTACGATGCCGCGGGTTTCCTGCTCAATCGAGGTGCGGATCCGAATCTGGCGGACGAGACCGGCCGCACGGCCCTGTTCGCGGCGGTCGATTTCAATACGGTGCCGGTATCCAATCGCCCTGCGCCGCGCGTAATCGACAACCAGATTTCGAGCCTGGACTTGATCAAGCTTCTGCTCGACAAGGGCGCCAACGTCAACGCGCAGCTCAAGAAGCAACAGCCCTATCGCGCCAAGCTCGATCGCGGCCAGGACACCATGCTCACGACCGGCAGCACGCCTCTGCTCCGTGCAGCCAAGGCCGCCGATCTGCCCGCCATGCGCCTGCTGCTGGCGAAAGGCGCCGATGCGAAACTCGCCACGCGCGCGGGAATCAATCCCCTGATGGCCGCCGCGGGTTTGGGCTCCAAGGAGGAGGACGCCACCGGGCGCTTCAAGACCGAAGCCGACGCGGTGGAAGCGATCCAGCTCTGCCTGGATGCCGGAGTCGACATCAACGCCGCCAACGGGCAGGGACAAACCGCCCTGCACGCCGCCGCGCTCAAAGGCTATGACAAGGTGGTGCAGTTTCTCGCCGACCGCGGCGCCAACCTGAATGCTAAGGATCGCCAGGGCAAGACTCCGCTCGATGCGGCGTTGGGCTTGGCGGGCGGCAGCGGCGGGTTCGACGGGAGCCGCCGGGATGTGCACGAAAGCACCGCCGAGCTTCTGAAGAAGCTTATGGCCAAGGCCCAGTAGCCACCGGAGGGAATGTGCGTCTCTTTGCTCTGACTCTTGTAACAGCCGGTTTTGCCCTCGCCCAGACCCCGACGTTCTCCAAGGATGTGGCTCCGATCCTTCAGAAACACTGCCAGGAATGCCATCGTCCGGGGGAGATCGGACCGATGCCGCTGCTGAGTTATACCGACGCGCGGCCCTGGGCCAAGTCCATCAAGGAAGCAGTGGTTTCGCGGAAGATGCCGCCATGGCACGCCGATCCGCACTATGGAAAGTTCTCGAATGACCGGTCGCTGACGCAGGTCGAGATCCAGACGCTGGCCGGATGGGCAGACGGCGGAGCACCGCAGGGCAATCCGAAGGATGCGCCGCCTGCGCGCGAGTTCGCCGAAGGCTGGCAGATCGGTAAACCGGATCTGGTCCTGGACACGGGCGTCGACTTCCAGGTGCCCGCCCGGGGAACCATCGAGTACACGCACGTTGTCGTGCCCACGGGCTTCACCGAGGACAAGTGGATCAAGGAGATCGAGGTACGGCCGGGCAACAAGGCCGTGGTGCATCACGTGGTTCTCTATGCCCGGCCGAAGGGTTCGCAGTTCGTGGCGGAGGCCCGGCCCGGTGTGCCGTATGTTCCGCCGAATGCCGGACAGGCTCCCCGGCAGCGCCCGCCGCAGAGCGACCGGGCGAACCTCTACGGCATCAATGGAGGCGCTTACGAAATGGCTGCCGTCTACGTTCCTGGAGGCGTCGCGTATCACACGCTGCCGGGCCAGGCTCGCCTGATTCCGGCCGGAGCCGACCTGATCTTTCAGATGCACTACACCTCCAACGGCAAGGAAGCCGTGGATCGCACGAAGGTGGGTATCGTGTTTGCCAAAGAGCCTCCCAAGGAGCGGGTGGTGAACACGTTCATCATGAACCAAACGCTTCGGATTCCACC
>DATIRX010000385.1:0-1528 GCA_035469225.1 Bryobacteraceae bacterium | reverse complement strand
TCAAGCGCGCGGAAGTGGAACTGGCGCTGTCAAGCGATCCCATTCTGATGGGCGCACGACAACCAAGTGATGTAATCGCCTGATCGTTGGCAGGCAGGTTTGATTTATCCTTACTGATAGCATAATATACTGTCAGAAAGGAACCCTCATGCCTGATTCGACAGCCAGCGCCGAAGTTCTCCTGCTCCGCCGCGATCACCTCCGAGCCCAGCTTAGCGACATGGGCGACATGCGCCCGGGGTCCTTGACCGAGCGTTATCGCAAATGCGGCAAGCCTTCCTGCCGCTGCGCCCGGAAGGGCGCCCCCGGCCACGGCCCGTCGTATTCCCTCACTCATCCGGTGAAAGGTAAAACGGTCACCCGGATCATTCCCCCGGGGCCGGCCGTGGAACGCACCCGGCGTCAGATCGCGGAGTATCAACGATTCCGCGCCGTGGTGCGGGAACTCGTCGCGGTGAGCGAGCAGCTTTGCGATCTGCAATTGCGTCCGAGGGAAAGCGCGGCCCCCGACGACGTTAAAAAAAACTCCTCTCGCCGAGTCCCTGACCGCCGACATCGTCCATGAAGTGGAGGGCTTGCTGGGCCGCCAAGCCGTCCAGGATCTCGATCTGGGAGCCCTGGAAATGGCGGTTCGCCAGCGGGTGTTGTCCCTGGCCGGAAGCTTCCTGGAACGCTGGTTGAATCGGGATTCCTCCGATTACAATGGCCCCCATCTGGCCTGTGCCTGCCGCGGCGAGGCGCGCTACGCCGGCCGCCGCAAGAAGCGTTTTCGGAGCGCGCTCGGCGATCTGGCGTTGGAACGGGCCTACTATCATTGCCCCCGTTGCGGCCGGGGCTTCTGTCCGCGTGACCGACAACTGGGCCTGGAGAAGACTTCGATGTCTCCGGCGGTTACCCGCATGATCGGCTCCGTGGCAGCCTTGGTGAGTTTTCAGGAAAGCGGCGCATTACTGAACGAGTTGGCAGGTGTGCCTGTGGATGCCAAGCAAGTGGAGCGAACCGCAGAAGCTCTGGGAGCGGAGATCGCCGGAGACGAACGTCGCGACTTACAACCCTCGGACCATCTGGGCTTGCCGAAAACTCTCTATCTGGGCATGGACGGAACCGGCATCCCCATGCGCAGCCAGGAACTGGCGGGCCGCGCCGGCAAGCAACCGGATGGATCGGCCAAGACGCGCGAAGTCAAACTCTGCACGGTGTGGAGCGCGGAGGGGCGCGATCCCAACGGCACTCCGGTACGGGATGCAGGCTCGGTCACCTATTCCGCCGCCATCGAAAGCGCCGCCAGCCCCGATCCCACGCGACGGGCCGAGTTCACCGAGCGGGTTCTGCGAGAGACCACACGAAGGCGTTTCTGCCAAGCGGAACGCCGTGCGGTCCTGGGGGATGGCGCGCCCTGGATCTGGAACATCGCCCACGAACTGTTCCCCGGCTCAATCGAGATCGTCGACCGGTTCCACGCCAAACAGCACCTCAGCGACCTCGGCAAGGCCGTGTACGGTCCTGCCGACCCACGCGCCATCCAGTG
>DATIRX010000384.1:0-14029 GCA_035469225.1 Bryobacteraceae bacterium | reverse complement strand
GCTTTGGACTTATCCGTCTGCGAAGAAGCGAACATTACTACAAAGAATGCGAACAGCAGCGTGATGAAATCCGCGTAGGAGACCAGCCAGCGCTCGTGGTTTTCGTGTTCGACGTGCTTGGGACGCGCCATGCTATCCCTTGGCCGGCGCCGGCGCTCCAGCCCCGCTGGTTTCCTTCTCGGCTTTCTTGGACTTGCTGGCATGTTGGAGGAAGGCCTCGAGTTTCACGCGGATCAGTTTCGGATTCATGCCTTCCACGATGCTGCAAACGCCTTCCAGGAGCAGTTCTTTATCCTGCGCATCCTGGCGGATCCGAGCCTTCAGCTTGGCTGCAGCCGGAAGGAAAATCAGATTGGAGACGGCCACGCCGTAGACCGTCGCGACGAACGCCACCGCGATTCCCTTCCCCACTTCTTCGATATTTTCCAGGTGCTTCATGACCTGAATCAGGCCCAGCACGGCGCCGATGATTCCGATAGTGGGCGCGTATCCGCCAGCCGACTCAAAGACCTTGGCGGCGGATTCGCGGTGGTGTTCGGATTGCGCGATCTCCAGTTCCATCATCTTGCGGAGTTCCTGCAGATCGGTGCCGTCCACGGCCAGGGACAGCGACTTCTTGAGAAACGCGTCGCCGGCCTTTTCCAGGTCTTCTTCGAGCGAAACGATACTGCTTTTGCGGGCTTTGGTGGCGTAGGCGATAATCTCCTCCACGGCCGCCGCGGGATTCAGCTTCTCTTCGAAAAATACGGCCTTCAAACCGCCGATCGCCGAGAGCAGCGAGGACAACGGCGACGTGATCATCACGGCGCCTAAGGTTCCGCCGAGCACGATGATCGCCGCCGAGATCTGCACGATGTCGGAGATCTTCCCGCCTTCGAACATGAGGCCGCCGATGATGCCGCCGAAGGCGATCAGCAGACCCGCCAGACTGGCGAGGTCCGGCCTGGAGCTCTTCAGCGAAGACTTGGAGGTTGCCGCTGCCTTATCTGCCATGGGACGGGAGCTCGGATTCTGAACTGTATTCCCGCGCCGCGGTTAACCTGGCAGTATCGGGACTGAGCAGCTTCTGTCGAAAACAGATCACCTTGTCCACAACTTCGTCGGCCGATTCCAGCACTGTGAACTTCTGTCCGGAAGTGAGAGTGACGATGGTATCGGGAGTCATATCGATGTGCTCGATCAGATCGGCGTTGAGGATCATCGGAACGTGATTGAGTCTGGTTACACGTATCATCGGCATGGCCCGGTTGTAGGCATGAGTCCATATCGATGAAAACCCGCGAAAGTTTACCGAAGTTATTCACGTAGCAAATACTTAGGACAGGATTCGGGACGGACCCGCCCTCTGCCGTCTAAAGGAATCGCCTTAGTACGCCGATCATTCCCAGCAGGTAACGAATGCTTTCAGGACGCGCACAACCCGACGCCAAGCCTTTTGAAGTGGGCCAGCCCAGTTCCTCCAGCCCGCGCTTCCGGACTCTGCGGACGGTCCATGAACGCTACGCGACGGCTCTGGCGACGGCCCTCTCCGCCTTTCTGCGCTCGGACTTCCAGGCCAGCCTGCAGGATCTTTCGGTACAGACCAGGGGAGGGTTTCAGGCCACCCTGCCCAGTCCCACCTGCCTGATGGTCTTCCGGCTGCACCCGCGCAAAGAGCGGATGTACCTGCACCTGAACTGCGCCACCGTATTCGGATTGCTGGAACTTCTGCTGGGCGGAAAAAGCGGCCCGGATCCCATCGTCCCGCGCAACCTGACGGAAATCGAATGGAGTCTGCTGGAAGAAGTTGTCCGGGTGATGGTCCGACCGCTGGGCGAGGCCTGGCAACTGTTCTCCACCGTCGAGTTCGAAGTGGAGTCCCTGATCAGCGAACCCGGCTTGCTGGAGGGGAACGATCCGGAGCAGCCCCCGACGCAGCCGATGATCCGCCTGGCGTTCGGCCTCCAATACGGCGAGCAAAACGGCGTGCTGGAACTGGTGGTGCCGCAATCCCTATTTGATGCCGCCGGCGAATCCGACCAGAAATCACAGGGCGAAGGCGCCGATCCCGAGGTCCGCCAAAAAGCCATCCGCCTCAAGATGGCCCTGCTGGAAGATGCTTCCGTATCACTGGAAGTGCGTCTGGAAGGACCCCTGCTGCCGGTGACCGATTTAATGAATCTGAAACCCGGGCAGGTGATTATGCTGGACTATCCGCTGGACCAGCCTCTGCGCGGCGTAGTCAATGGAGCCGTTTCCCTGGATGGTTCGGTAGTGAGTTCCGGAGGTAAGAGAGCCTTCCATGTGGTGGCGCTTCCCTAGCCGGCTTTTTGTTTTACGGAGCCTGGTGCTGCGGAGATTCGCAGCCGGCCAGATGCCGCAACAACTTCACAGAGACCTGTAAATCCTCACCCGGTGCGTCGCCCCCGCGCCGCAACCAGTTTCGAAGGGAGTCGGCGATGGTGGCCAACACTTCCATGCGCTCGTGCTCTTCCCCGCCGGAGAGCGGCCAGCCCGCGGGTTCGGCGGAGTTCCCGACCTGCGTCAGGGTCTCGCCCAGACGGGGCAGATCGCCGCTGTTCCAGGCGGATAGAAGGATTCTGGCGTGCCGGGCAGAGGCCGGTGCAGATTTCGTTTTGATCATCATGCGGGTAGACGCAGGTCATATCGAGGTACCACCCGCAGAGTTTAAGGATTCTTTTGGGACTTCATCACGCCCAGTACCAAAGAATGGACTTTGTTGCAAATTTTGCAAAAAAGCCTGAAATCCCTCCGCGGCGTTGCGAAATGATAGGCACCGACTAGTTAAATCGAGGCGGGTTCGGCGGATGCCGAAGATTACAAAAAAAAGGACGTGACCGCGTGTCATATTCATTTCAGACCAACGTAACCTCTTTGGTAGCCCAACAGAATCTTCGGGTGAACAGCGACTTTCAGAGCCGAACCATCACTCGTCTGACCTCGGGCTATCGAATCAATTCATCCGGCGACGACGCCGCGGGCTTGGCCGTAGCTAATAAGCTCCGCAGCGACACGACGGAATTACAGCAGGGCGTTCGAAACGCCAACGACGGCGTCAGCATTCTGCAGATCGTCGATGGCGGTCTCAACAACATTTCGAACATCCTGGATCGACTCAAGACCCTGGCCACCGAATCGGCCTCGGATACCTTCAGCGGCAACCGCGCCACTCTGAATACCGAATTCACCGGCTTGCTGGCTGAAATCGACCGTCAGGCGGCCAACATCGGGCTGGCTAGCGGCGGCGGCACAGGCGGCCGTTTCAATGTGAGCCTGGACGTGTACATCGGCGGCGGCGACACGCAAGCGCACGCCAAGGTGACCATCAACCTGAGCGGCGCCACGAACATTGTTGACTCCAATGGGCTGGGCGTCACCGGCAAGACCGTCGATAACAAGGCGAATGCTCTGACCGCACTAACTGCACTCACTTCCGCGATTTCCGCTATGGGCTTGGTCCAGGGCGCCGTCGGAACGGGTGAAAACGAGTTGAGCTACGCGGTCCAACTGGCGCAATCGCAGATTTCCAGCTTCTCGGCTGCGCAATCGGCGATCCGCGACGCGGACGTCGCTACCGAAGCGGCCAACCTGACCAAGGCGCAGATCCTGGAGCAATCCTCGGTCGCTGCCCTGGCCCAGGCCAACGCGGCTCCGCAGGCGCTGTTGAAGCTCCTGCAGTAACGCAGTCCTAATGTTTCGAACAATCTGGGCCGATTCTCAACCGAGAGCGGCCCAGTTTTGTTTTGGCCCCAGCTAAGGCGGTAACAGCAACCCGATGAGCAATTCCACCATCTTCACCGGCAGCAGCCGGTACTCCAGCGACTTGCAGCAAGTGCTCAATCGCTCGATTGCGATCGCCTCGCTGCCTCTCAACCTGCTCAACAGCCAGCTCACCACCCTACAGAACCGCTCGGCGGCGCTGGACTCTTTGGACGGGAAGTTCGCCGCGCTGCTCTCTGCGGTGCAAGGAGTTTCTACGGCGGCAGACTCCACCTCCGCCACGGTTTCCAATACCAGCGTGCTGGCGGCGCACAGTGAATCCACTGCGCTGCCGGGGACCTATTCTATTCACATCACCAGCCAGGGAGCGCCCACCAGCGCACTGAGCCTGGGCACCCTGCCGGCGGTAACGGATCCTTCCGCCCAATCCATCACCACAGCGGGCTCGCTTACGCTCACGGTGGGCGGAAGTCCGGTTACGATCACCCCCAGCAGCAACACGCTGAGCGCGCTCGCGGATGCAATCAACTCATCGGGCGCAAACGTCACCGCCACCATCATTAATCTGGGTTCGCCGTCGTCGCCGAACTACAAGCTGTCGCTGCAGACCACCAAGTTGGGCGATATCGGGATTCAACTCAACGACGGCTCTCAGGATCTACTGAGCACCCTTTCCACCGGATCCCAAGCCCAATATCAGATCAACGGACAGCCGGCTACGCCCATTTCTTCGGATTCGCGCACAGTAACGATCGCGCCTGGATTGACCATCGACCTGCTGCAGACCGGCGATGCGGATGTCGTCGTATCGCAAAGCTCCTCGGCCCAGTCCAATGCCCTGTCGGCATTCGTGACGGCCTACAACGCGGCCGTGGATGAACTGGCCAGCAACCGGGGCCAGGGCACGGGCGCGCTGGTGGGAGACCCGATTATCTCCACGCTGTCGCAGGCCCTTCGCGGCCTGGGAGGGTTCACCGGAGGCTCGGGAGCCGTGCAAAACCTGGCGGATTTGGGGCTCACGCTCGATAAGACCGGAAAGATGTCCTTCAATCAAACAGTGTTCGAGACGGCCGCCGCGTCGCATCCAGACGAAGTAGCCGCGTTCCTGGGATCGTCCACCACCAGCGGGTTCCTGAAAACTGCTGCGGATACATTGAAGGACCTTGAGGATCCCATTAGCGGTCTGATCGGAACAACCAAGATCGGCGCGCAGACGGCGATCGATCACCAGAACCAGCGGATCGAGGACGAGCAGAGCCGGATTGACGCCCTGACCAAAGACCTGACCGGCCGCATGGCCGCGGCAGACGCGCTGATCGCGTCGCTGGAGCAACAAGTCAGCTACTTCACAACCCTCTTCGGGAGCATGAATGGAACCCAGAACAAGTGACCGTCTCCACGCCGCGATTCAGAGCGGCGCATGGAGCACGGCGCAAGACCTGCTCGCGACTTTTCGCCAGGAAGTAGAAGCATCCTGGCGGGCCGCAAGAACCGAGCAGGAGCGCCGGGTCATCTCACAGAGTGTGACGGGCTTCCTGGAATGGGCCCGGGCCATGACCATCACCAGCCGCGCCCATGCAGCCGACAGCCTGAACCGGTTATCGCGCCGGCATGCCTATGCCGGACTGAGCCTCGAAAACCCGCATCGCGGGCAGGACGCCTAGTCCGGCGTGCAGGCAGCGTCAGAGATCTGACGGAATCATCGGATTCACGACGTCTCCCGCCGGATTCCAGGCGCGATCCGAATGCGGGATCAATCACTTACAGCTTGGCACCCGAACTGCTTTAGGGCGGGTATCGTGTTTGAAGCTGTCGCTGGAAATCTCGAACAGTACATGAACCTGCTGAGTGTCCGGCAGAAGCTGGTGTCCTCGAACATCGCCAACGCCGATACGCCCGGCTACCACACGCAGGATATCGATTTTCGCGCGGAGTTCGCCCAGCAGATGCAGGGACAGGAGTGCCTGGGTCCGCAGACCGTGGAACCGGCGGGCCTGCCCATGAAAGCCGACGGCAACAATGTCAGTCTGGACCGCGAGACCCGCTTGCTGGCGGAAAACGCACTGCGCTTTTCGGTGGCAACCAGTCTGGCCCGCTCCCAATTACACGCTATACAATCCGCGATTCAGGATGGTAAATCCGCATGAGCCTTTTTTCAGCGATCTCCGTAAGCGCCTCGGGTATGTCAGCCCAGCGCGCCCGCACCGAACTGTTGGTGGAAAACCTGGCCAACGCCGACACCACCCGGACACCGGAAGGCGGTCCGTATCGCCGCAAAGATGCGGTGTTCGCGTCGGATTCCACGGCGGGGCAGTTCTCTTCGCTGTTTGAATCCGAGCTCAGCCCGTCGGCTTCGGGCGTTCGCGTGGCCCAGGTGATCACCGACCAGCGTGAACCGGAAATGCGTTATCTCCCGGGACATCCGGACGCAAACAAGGACGGTTACGTCGCCTATCCGCGCATGAATCCGGCCGAGGACATGGTGGATCTGCTGAGCGCTTCGCGCGGGTATCAGGCCAACGTGGCGGCCATCAGCACAGTGAAAGACATGATCCAGCACTCCCTGGACCTGATGCGCTGACTGCGCGCCTAGAATTTCGTCATGAACATTTCTCCCATCCAGCCAGCCAGCATTCAGCCGATCACATCGCCCATCGAGATCGGCGGCCCCGCCCCCTCCTCTGCCGGCGGAGGCGAGTTTCACAGCGTGCTGGAGAGCGCCATCGGACAGGTGGAGAACGCCCGCAGCAACGCCAACCAGAGCGTACAGAATTTTCTATCCGGAGAAGGCGACGATCTGCATTCCACCGTGTTGGCCGTGCAGCGCGCCGATCTCGAATTCGACATGCTGATGCAGGTGCGCAACAAAGTTATCTCCGCTTATCAGGAAATCATGCGCATGCAGATGTAGCGCCGCGAACCTCTCAATCCCATGGACCAAGTCAAACGAATTGTAGGATCCCTTACGGCCCGCCAGTTGTGGACCATCGCCATCGTAGCGGCGCTGGTATCCGGCGGAATATACGGGCTGGCGCAATATCAGCGGGAAGCAGGATTTCGCCCGCTGTATACCACGCTGGCGCCGGAGGATGCCGCACTGGTGGTGCAGCGCCTTAAAGAGTCCGGGGTGCCGTACCGTATTTCGGCCACCGGCAACATGATTTCGGTTCCGGAAGAGCGCGTCGCCGAATTGCGCCTGGACATGGCTTCCGCGGGGCTGCCCAAGAGCGGGCGGATCGGCTTCGAGATTTTCGACAAGACCAATCTGGGCATGACCGATTTCGCCGAACACATCAACTACCGGCGTGCGCTGGAAGGAGAGCTGGAACGCTCCGTGATGTCCCTGACGGAAGTGGAACAGGCGCGGGTGCATATCTCTTTTCCCCAGGAATCCGTGTTCCAGGAAGCACGCCAGCCGGCCAAGGCCAGTGTCCTGCTCCACCTGCGGGGCTCGGCGCAATTGCCGGATTCGGCCATACCTGCGATTACGCACCTGATTTCGAGCGCGGTAGAGGGCTTGTCTCCGGAATCCGTTTCGGTCCTGGATATGCGCGGCAATCTTCTGAACCGCGCCAAACGCGGAGGCGACACCGGCTCGGACACGTCCGGGGCGGCGCTGGAGTATCGCCGCACCGTGGAGCACGATCTGGCAGCCAAGCTGGATGCCACGCTCGAGCCCCTGGTGGGCGCAGGCAGGTTCCGCGCATCGGTTTCCGCCGACACCGACCTCACCAGCGGCGAGCAGAGCGAAGAACACTACGATCCAACCCAGTCCGTCATGCTGTCTTCGCAGAAGACCGAGGATGTCGCATCACCCTCTCGCACAGCCACGGGGATTCCGGGAACCGCTTCGAATCTTCCCGAGCCGGCTCCGCCTCCTGTGACGGTGGGCGGCGGCACGTCGCGTAAAACGGAAAACGTCAACTATCAGTCCAGCCGGACGGTGAAGCGCACGGTCCTTCCGCAAGGCGGCATCAAGCGGTTATCGGTCTCCGTGCTGATCGACCAGGAGGTGCATTTCGAAGGCACCGGCGCGCAGGCCAAGCGGGTACTCACGGCGCCTGCGCCGGAGCGGCTCAAAGTGATTCACGACCTGGCGGCCGCGGCGGTGGGGTTGAACACCGAGCGCGGCGATCAGATCATCGTCGAAAGCCTTCCGTTCGAATCGACGGTGAACCTGGAGCCTCCCGGCGCGAGCGCTCCGGCTGCGCAGGCCCCGGCGCTGACTCCGCTGGAGCAGCTCAAGAAAAATCCGAAGATGCTGATCGCCGCCGCGGTTGGCGCGGCCGTGCTTCTGGCAGGCGTATTTTTCCTGATTTTCAAACTGTTGAAGAAATCCCCTGCCGCTGCGGCGCAAGTCAGCCCCACCCAATCTCTCCCGCCGCCGGCCGAACCCGCCGCCGCAAGAGTCGCTTCGGCCGATACCTGGGCTCCCTCCCCGCTCGGCGTCGCGGCGATGCCGGCCCTGGCTCCGGCCCGAATTGAAGTGCTGACGAATCAGATTCGCGAGACCGCCCAAAAGGACGGAGAAGTCTGCGCGGGCGTGCTGCGCGGATGGCTCCGCGAGGAGCAGGCTTAGCCGATGTCAGCTCCCGCGCACGCTCCGGTTCTATCCGGTATTCAGAAAGCCGCGATTCTGCTGATCTCGGTAGGCGATCAGGTTTCGGCTGAATTACTCAAGCGCCTGAGCGACGACGAGGTGCAAGCCGTCACCGCGGCGATCGCCAGCCTGCCGGCCATTTCGCGCGAACAGGCGGAAGCGGTTCTGGAAGAGTTTCGAGCCTCCACCTCGGTATCCGGACAGGGTCACGGCGGCGTGGATTTCGCGCGGCGCATTCTGACTTCGGCATTTGGCGCCGAAGGCAGCAAGAAACATGTCGAACGTCTTCCCAAAGCCGCCGGCCGCAGCTCGGACGCCGGCCAGCGCCTGCAGAAACTCGATCCCCAACTTCTGGCCCGGTTCGTTGAAAGCGAGCATCCGCAGACCATCGCGCTGGTTCTGGCGCACTTAAGCGCCGGGCAGTCGGCGGCCGTGTTGCGGGCCATGCCGGCCGAACTGAGGGCGGAGGTCACCATCCGGCTGGCGGGTCTGGATCAGATTTCGCCTGTGGTGATGAACAAGATCTCGGCTGTGATCTCGAAAAAGCTGCAGACCCTGGGAGAGGTGAAACGCGAATCCTCGGGCGGCCTGCGCGCCGTGGCGGAAATCTTCAACCAGCTGGACGGCGACCTGAGCAACGAAATATTGGGGCAGGTAGGCGAACGCGACTCCGGATTGGTGGATTCCATCCGGCAAAACATGTTCGTCTTCGACGATCTGATGATGATCGACGCCAACGGCATCAAGGAGCTGCTGGGCCGCGCCGACCGCCGCCAGCTCACCATTGCTCTCAAGGGCACCGGGGACGAGATGCGCAAGCACATGCTGCAGGGCATGTCGCAGCGCGGCGCCGCGATGCTTTTGGAAGATATGGAAGCGCTGGGCCCGGTGAAAATCCGGGAAGTCGAAGAGGCGCAGCAAATGATCATCGCTCTGCTTCGCCAGCTGGAGACCGAAGGCGTCGTGAGCCTGAAGGGGGGCGGTGATGAGCAGTACATCGTCTAGGATCCTTCGGGACGCCGAGCTTTCGACTGTCGCGCCGATGGCGTGGCGCGCCGGCAGTAAACCTGCTCCCCCGCCGCAACCGGTAACGGCTCCGGCCGCCGCGGAAACCGACACCACAGCCTCGGGCGCGGATAACGATACGCAGCAGGACGAAGCCCGGAAAGAGTCATTCCAGCGGGGATTTTCCGAGGGCCGGACCGTTGGCCATAGTCAGGCCGCGGCCGAGCTGCAACCGGTGATGGACCGGCTCACGCGCTCTCTGTCCGACCTGGCATCCATCCGCAACCGCGTCCGCAAAGCAGCCGAATCGGATTTGCTGAAGCTCGCGATCGCCGTAGCGCGCCGTGTTCTGCATCGCGAACTGACGCTGGATCCGGGATCGATCGAGGGACTGATCCGAGTGGCTCTGGAAAAGCTGGAATCGCGCGACTTGTGCCGCGTGCGCGTGCATCCGGACCAGGAGCCCGTGATCCGCACCTTGCTGGGCCGCTTCTCGGCTGCATCGGTGGAACTGATTCCCGATCCGACGCTGCAATGCGGAGACGTGATGTTCGAGACTTCGCATGGCACGCTGGACGGCTCCATCGAAGCGCAGCTGCAGGAAATCGAACGCGGCTTCGCAGACAGGTTACGCAGGTGAACAGGTTACGACAGTGAATGTGATGAGCGCCGAACTTCCCGAACAAGACATCCTGACGCCCTATCTTGAAGATCTGGAGCAGCTGGATCTGCTGCCCTGGTGCGGCAAAGTCACCGCCACCGTGGGATTGCTGATCGAATCGCAAGGTCCCGCTGTCGCCATCGGCGATTTCTGCCAGGTTTTCACAACGCATGGGAACAGCATTCGCACGCAGGTGATCGGCTTTCGCAACGGCCGCGTCCTGTCGATGCCCATGGAAGAACCGGAAGGCTTGCAGCTGGGCAGCCGCGTGATCGCGCGCGTCCAGGACGCCCGGCTGGCGGTTGGGCCGGGACTGCTGGGACGAGTGCTGGATGGATTCGGGCAGCCCATGGATGGCGGTCCTCCCATTGAATCCGAACAATCCTATCCGCTCTACGCGCAACCCCCCAATCCATTGACGCGGGAACACATCACCGAACGCCTGGTCACGGGTATCCGCTCCATCGACAGCCTTCTGACTTGCGGAAAGGGCCAGAGAATCGGCCTGTTCGGCGGCAGCGGCGTGGGCAAGAGCACGCTGCTGGGCGCGATGTCGCGAAAAAACTCGGCCCAGGTCAGCGTGGTCGCGCTGATCGGCGAGCGCAACCGTGAAGTGAAGGCGTTTCTGGATCAGGAGCTCGGCCCGGAAGGCATGAAACGATCCGTGGTGGTCGCCGCGACCTCCGATCGTCCCGCGCCGTTGCGGATCCGGGCGGCCTTCGTCGCACTGGCGGCAGCCGAGTACTTCCGCGACCAGGGCATGGACGTGCTGCTGGTCATGGATTCGGTGACGCGGCTGGCGATGGCGCAACGCGAAATCGGCCTGGCCGCCGGAGAGCCGCCCAGCCAAAAAGGGTATACGCCTTCGGTTTTTTCTCTTTTGCCGAAGGTATTCGAGCGCGCCGGAAACTTCGAATCCGGATCGATCACAGGGTTTTTCACGGTCCTGGTGGAAGGTGACGATTTCAACGAACCGATTTGCGATGCCGCGCGCGGTATTCTGGACGGCCACCTGATCCTTTCCCGCGATCTGGCCGCGAGCGGGCACTACCCGGCCATTGATGTACTGAGCTCCGTCAGCCGGCTGGCCAATAAAGTTGCCACGCAGGAGGAAACCGCCGCGGCGCAAAGACTGCGCGAGGCGCTGGCGGTGTATCAACAGTCCTCCGACCTGATCCAGCTGGGCGCGCACGTTCAGGGCGCAAATCCAAGACTGGATCAGAGCATTCGCCTGCGTCCGCAGCTGCTCGATTTCCTTAAGCAAACGGCGGAGACGCACGCATCTCAGGAAGAGACTACGAGCCGGCTCCTGTCGCTGGCTAAGGAACTGGCATGAAGACCTTTCGATTTCCCCTCCAACGGGTTTTAGAGTGGCGTTCTCTGCAACAGCGTGTGGAGGAGGAAAAGCTGGCGGGGCTGCAGCAACAGCACGCGGGCCTGCTGCAGATACGGGGACAACTGACAGCGGCGCGGGACCGGTCGGAATCGCATTTGTTCGCCTCGGGTTCGGCGGCCGGGTCGGAGCTGCAATCCTGGGCTCTGTATCAGGCGCGCCTGGCGAAGCAACAGGAGCTGCTCAAAGCCCGGCTAGCGCAGTGCGAGAAACTGATCGTGGAACAGCGCCAAAGGCTGCTGAAAGCGCGCACGGATCACCGGGTTCTGGAAAAACTCAAGGAACGCCGCTGGAGGCAGTGGGTCTATCTGAATGAGCGCGAAATGGAAGACACCGCCGCCGAATCCTACCTGGCGAAATGGGGCCGGGAGGACGCCGAAAACAGGATAGCCGAACCGGCATGAACATCTTCTTCCTGCCGGACGCCGGACTAGTTAGCCCGGCTCGCCGTCGCCAACCATCGGGCGGCCGCATCGGCGCTATCGTCGGGTCGTGTATTGAAGGCAATCGCCGCGCCTGGGGCTGCCTTATGAATCGCGTTGACAACAGCTTCGAATAATACAAGGCTTCGGGGTGGCAGGCGCACACCGGCTCCGACTACCACACAATCGTAGTTTTTCGACGCTAACAGACGCTCCACTTCCGGCCCGGCGGTTTCATCAGGCCGGATCAAGCCGACGTCGCCCTCCCATCCGCGCTCCGCAAATTGCCTCTGCGCCACCGCGATTCCGGCGTGAACCTTCTCCGCAGTCATGCCGGGTGGCAAAGCAGGATCAGAAAAATCCACAGTCTCTGGATCGAGACCTAGAAGCAGAACTCTCGTCATTGGCTCTCCCTTATTATTCCCGCCGCGCTTGGCCGCATCCGCAGCCGCCAGCTTCGCCGAGGTTAGACAAGCCATCATAGCGTAGACCTGGTCCCCGGCGTGGGTGTTTTCACCCACGGGACGTAGCAGGGCAGCGCACCCGCGCGGTGCTATCCCAGGCGTGATCCCTCAACGCCTAATAAACAAAGAGTTGAGTTTGCCCCACAGGATGGTCGCGCGTTTGCAGGAAAGTGTACGCAGAATCCTGATTCCGAGGCGGAAGCATGAGCAGACGGCCGCAATGTCATCCCGCCAAGGACGACCGAGATGATGGAGGAGCTATGGACTACTTGGAATTGAGCGCGCACATGAAGGTGCGCCCGGGCTGCCTCGAGGGCTTCAAGAAACAGGCGGCTGAATTGATCCGGATCACCAAGGAGAAGGACACGCGAACGCTACGGTACGACTGGTTCCTGAGCACCGATGGCACGGAGTGCGAGGTTCGTGAGGCATATACCGGCCCGGAGGGGTTGATCGAGCACAATACCAATATCCTCGAAGCACGGACCAGGCTGTTCAAGGATTACGCGGACGGACACTTCATGACCTTCTACGGGGAAGTGTCGCAACCGCTGCTGGACTTACTGAAGACGCACGCAGTGGGACACACCTGGTTCCGCTTCCTTCAGGGTTTGGAGCCGTCCCCGGTGAAACCATCGCGCATTCCCGGAGCGGAGCGCGACGTCAAACAATCTGCATGAGCGGTGAGGTCCCTATGAGTCTGACAACTCTCGAAACCAAAGTGAACGACTTCCTCGGCCAGAAGCGCATTGCCGTTGCGGGCGTGTCGCGCAACAATAGTCACCATCCCACCGGCAATCTGATCTATCGCCGGTTGAAGGCGACCGGGCACGAGGTCTTCGCCCTGAATCCCAACATGCAGACCTTCGACGGTGATCCTTGTTATCCGGACGTGTCAGCAATCCCGGGCGGGGTCGACGGAGTGGTGATTGTCACCCGACCTGATGTGACCGAGCGCATCGTGCACCAGTGCGGCGATGCCGGCGTGCGCCGCGTCTGGATGCATCAATCGCTCGTCAAGGGCTCGAGCGTCTCGCCGCCAGCGGTCGAGTACTGCCGTCAGCACGATATCAGCGTCATCGCCGGCGCGTGCCCGATGATGTACGCAGACGGCGTAGACTTCGGCCACACGTGCATGCGGTGGATCCTCAAACTCAAAGGAGGACTGCCAAGCTGAAGCGCACGATTGCCTGGATTCTCATTTTCATCGTCGATGTCGCGTACATCGCGTGGGGCGCGATGGCGGGTGTATGGCCGGATCACCTGCCCGGACCACGGGGCATTCCCATCATTACCGCCGGATACGAGGGCTTTACGAAAAGCTCATGGTCGGAGCTCGGGCATGGGTCTCCGATGACGGCCAGGTACATCGAGGTGGTGTTCCGCATGTACGGCATCTACTGCCTGGTGTTCGGGCTGATGGGGAGCGCCATCGCTGTCACGGCCTTCCGCCGTGGCGATCACTGGGCATGGTGGACGTTGCTGGTCGCCAATACGATCGCACTGGTGTCGGCCATGCGATATGACTGGATCGTGAACGCCATCGGACCGTTCGAACTCACCGAATACCTCGGCCTGACGCTCGTCTACGGCGCTCTCGCGATCACGGCTCCATTCCTCGCAGAGGCGCGGCCCCTTCGCCGGACGGGCTGACACGAAAGGGACGCCTGGTCCGATGGCTTGTTCCTGGGGCTCTCGATCCTGTCCTTCCCGGGTCGTATGTTGCCCGTTCACCATTACTTGAGCCCGCCCCGGAGACCGACC
>DATIRX010000383.1:0-5847 GCA_035469225.1 Bryobacteraceae bacterium | reverse complement strand
CAAGCCGGACATGATTGTGGAGATGCCCGCCGACTACCAGGTTCCCGCGCGGGGGACGATCGATTACACCTACATCATCGTGCCGACCGGCTTCAAAGAAGATCGCTGGGTGAAGGAGATGGAGGTCCGTCCAGGCAATCGCGCGGTGGTGCATCACGCGAATATCTATATCCGCCGTCCCGACTCCAAATGGCTGCGGCAGTATCCGGTGGGAGTTCCCTTCGTGCCTGCGGAGCAAAAAACCAGCACTACAGCCAACGCAGGGCTGATCGACGAGAACGTGGCTGGATTTACGCCCGGGAAGCAGACCGTGGTGCTGTCGGGGGATCAGGCGAAATTGGTCCCGGCCGGCGCCGATATCGTATTTCAGATGCATTACACGACCAACGGGAAGAATGGCCCGGATCGGACCAAGCTGGGGCTGATTTTTTCAAAAACTCCGCCGGCCCAGCGTGTGGCTCGCATCAACGCCGCGAATGCCACCTTTGTGATTCCTCCCGGTGCGCCGGACTATCGCGTGGATGGATCGGTCACGCTGCAGGCGGACGCCGAGCTGGTTTCGCTCAAGCCCCACATGCACCTGCGGGGGAAGTGGATGGAGTTCCGCGCGGTGTATCCCACGGGCGAAAAGGAAGTGCTGCTGAGCGTGCCGCGCTACGACTTCAACTGGCAGCTGGAATTCGTGCTGGATCATCCGAAGAAACTGCCCAAGGGGACGCGCCTGGAAGCGTCCGGAGGTTTCGACAACTCCGCCAACAATCCTTCCAATCCCGATCCGAAGGCTGCGGTCCGCTGGGGAGATCAGAGCTGGGAGGAGATGATGGTCGGATTCTTCGAGGTGGCATTCGACCCGAAGCTGGATATCCCGAACCTGGTGGGTTCGCAGGCGCTGATCGAAGCACGATAACCGGGGATTTAATCGCCCCACGGAGACGTTTTGCTCCGCCCAGAACTGGTAAAATAAGGGTTACTTGCCGCACTCGCGGCCAGTCCACTTAGGAGCATCACTTGGCAGACCCGCAAGATCCGACCACTCCGCCTCCCGGCAATCAGATGCCCTTAGGTGGCGGCGACGGCGCGAGAAACCTGATCCCCATCAACATCGAAGACGAGATGAAACGCTCGTACCTGGATTACGCCATGAGCGTGATCGTGGGCCGCGCGCTTCCCGACGTCCGCGACGGGCTGAAGCCGGTGCATCGGCGAATCCTCTACATGATGCACGAAATGGGGCTGCATTTTAACCGCCCGACCAAAAAGTCCGCCCGCGTGGTGGGCGACGTCATGGGTAAGCTCCATCCGCATGGCGATTCGGCGATCTACGACGCGTTGGTGCGTATGGCGCAGCCGTTTTCGATGCGCTATCCGCTGATTGACGGGCAGGGAAATTTCGGCTCGGTGGATGGCGATCCGCCCGCGGCCATGCGGTATACCGAGGCGCGGCTGGCCCGCATCGCGGCCGAGCTTCTGGAAGACATCGACAAGGAAACGGTCGATTTCAAGTCCAATTACGACGACAGCGAAACCGAGCCGGAAGTGCTGCCCACGCGAGTGCCGAATCTGCTGATCAACGGCAGCGAAGGCATCGCGGTGGGAATGGCCAGCAAGATTCCGCCGCACAATATCACCGAGATCGTCAACGCCTGCATTGCGCTGGTGCAGAATCCGGCCACGCCCCTGTCGAAACTGGCCGAGATGGTGCTGGGTCCGGACTTCCCGACCGGCGGGATCATCCTGGGCCGGCAGGGAATCCAGGATTATTTCGTCAACGGACGCGGAACCATCAAGGTTCGCGCCCTGGCCAAGACCGAGGACATCAGCCGGGATCGCCAGGCCATCATCGTGCAGGAGCTTCCTTATCAGGTCAACAAAGCCCGCCTGATCGAGCACGCGGCGGCGCTGGTGAACGAGAAGAAGCTCGAAGGCATCGGCGAAATCCGCGACGAGAGCGACCGCGACGGCATGCGCATCGTGTTCGAATTGAAGCGCGGCGAGCAGGCGGAAGTCATCCTGAACAATCTGTACAAGCACACGCAGATGCAGGTGAACTTCGGCGTCATCCTGCTGGCCATCGTGAACGGGCAGCCGCGTGAGATGGGGCTGCTGGATGCGCTGAAGCGCTTCATCGAGCACCGCCTGGACGTGGTGCGCCGGCGGACCGACTACTTGATGCGCAAGGCGCGGGAGCGCGAGCACATTTTGCTCGGCTTCCAGCGAGCCCTGACGAATCTGGACCGGGTGATCGCGCTGATCCGGGCGGCGAAGAATCCCAAGGAAGCGCGCGAAGCGCTGATGGCGTTCGTTACTCCCGCCGAGGAAAAAGAATACGCCAAGCTGGTGGATGCCGATCCGCGAGGTGCGCGTTTTACTGAGAAGCAAGCGCAGGCCATTATCGAACTGCAGCTCCAGCGCCTGACCGGCATGGAGCAGCAGAAGATCCTGGACGAGCTGGCCGAGATCCAGAAGCGCATCGCCGAATACCGCGACATCCTGGGCAACGAAAAGGTTCTGCGCGGCGTGATCGTCGGCGAACTGAAGGAAGTTTTGAAGGAGTTCGGCGACGAGCGCAGGACGCAGATCATCGAGGACACCGGCGAAATCACCCTGGAAGACCTGGTCCAGGTGGAAGACGTCGCAGTGACGGTTACTCGCGGCGGATATCTCAAGCGCACGCCGGTGGACACCTACCGCCGTCAAACCCGCGGCGGCAAGGGCCGCATCGGCATGGGAACGCGCGCCGAGGACGTGGTGGAGCATTTGATCATCGCCTCCACGCACGCCTATCTGCTGATCTTCACCAACAAGGGCCGCGTGTACTGGCTGAAAATTTACACGATCCCGGATGCCGGAACCACCGGCAAGGGCAAGCACGCCTCGGGTCTGATGAACCTGCAGCCCGATGAAACGGTCACGGCGTTCCTGCCGGTGAAGGAATTCGCCGCGGGCACGTTCATCGTGATGGTGACCAAGCAGGGCGTCATCAAGAAGTGCGAGCTGACGGAATTCGACAATCCCATGTCGCGCGGCATTATCGCCATGGGCCTGGAAGAGGGCGACGAGCTGCTGGCGGTGCGGCTGACCAGCGGCCAGGACTACATTTTCCTGGGCTCGCATGAGGGCATGGCCTGCCGCTTCAGCGAAAAGGACGTCCGCGCGATGGGACGGCCGGCGTACGGAGTGCGCGGCATGGACCTGGAAGAGGGCGACTATCTGGTCGGCGCGGAGGTGGTGGGCAAGGAAGGGCTGATCCTTTCGATCTCCGAAAACGGCTACGGCAAACGCACTCCGCTGGTGGATTACAGACTGACCGCCCGCGGCCGCAAGGGCGTGATCAACATGAAGACCACCGCCAAAATCGGCAAGGTGGTCGGCATTCTCTCGGTGAAAGAGGATTCCGACCTGATGATCATCACCAAACAAGGGCAGATCATCCGCATCGATTCGAGCACCATCCGGCAGGCCGGCCGTTCGACGCAGGGCGTCCGCCTGGTGAATTGCGAGGAGGGCGATCAGGTGGCCGCGGCGAGCCTGATTCCGGAGGCCCCGGAGGGCGGAACCAACGGCCAGAGCGATCTTCCGCTGCAGTAGGTTTCTGCCGACATATACTCCATGGACGATCCGCAAGACCCGGTAACGCCAGAGGCTCGCCCGGCGGCCAACACACTGGTCAACGAAGACGGCGTTCTGGCGGGTGCCGAGACTACCTATGCCTGCCCATCGTGCCAGGCGCTGCTTTCCGACGCGACCATGGAGAACCGGTCATTGCGATACTGCACAAAGTGCGGGGGGATGCTGGTTTTGATCTTCAACTTCCTGCCGCTGGTGGAATATATGCGCACGGTGTGGCGGTCGACCGGAGCCAACATCCAGCCTCGGGACAACGCAGACGCAGACCGCAAGTTCACGTGTCCGTTATGCTTACGAACGATGACCGGCCATCCGTATGGAGGCCCCGGGAACGTCAACATTGACACCTGCGAGCCTTGCGGGGTCGTCTGGCTGGACCGCAACGAGCTGCGCCGAATCGTTCTGGCTCCCGACGCCTCCTCGCTATACTCAAAGGGTGACTACGGTGGCGGACCTCGACGTTAAACAGGACGGTTTGCTGGCCGGGCTGCGCGAACTGGGGAGCGTGATCGTAGCCTATTCGGGCGGCGCCGACTCGGCGTATCTGGCCTGGGCGGCCCACCAGGCTTTGGGCGCGCAGGCTGTGGCCATCACGGCCGACTCCGCGTCGTATCCTGAATCACACAAGCGTGATGCCGAACAGTTCGCGCGCGAGCACGGTTTGCGCCATGAATATATTTCGACGCGCGAGTTCGAAAATCCGGATTATGTGAAGAACGGTCCGGACCGTTGTTTCCACTGCAAGGATGAGCTGTTTGCCAGGCTGGAAGAAGTCGCGCGGGGGCGGGGAATCGCGCACGTGATTTACGGCGTCAATGTGGACGATCTGGGAGATTACCGGCCCGGTCAAAGCGCCGCCAAGCTGCATCAGGTGAAAGCGCCCCTGGTGGAAGCCGGACTCAGCAAAGGCGAGATCCGCGAGCTATCGCGGCGCGCGGGGCTGAAGACCTGGGATCGTCCGGCCTCGGCATGCCTGAGCTCGCGCATCCCGTATGGAACGCCGGTGACGATCGAAAACGTGAAAACGGTGGAACGCGGCGAGGAAGCCATTCAGGCTCTGGGCTTCCGCCAGTTCCGCGTGCGCTTTCACGGCGAGCTGGTGAGGATCGAGATCGCGCCGGAGGAGCTGGAGCGCGCATTGGCGCCTGAAATGGCGCGCGCATTCACGGCGATTTTCAAACCGCTGGGCTTCCACTATGTGACGCTGGATCTGGAAGGCTACCGCCAGGGCTCGCTCAACTCCGTGTTGCGCGCTTGACGGATCAGGCCGCGCTCGACAGGCTCCTGTATTCCTGCTCGGATTCCGCCGGCAGCAGCACCCACAGCGTATAGATTCCCAGGGCCGTACCGAACGGGATATCGATCAGGCTGATGGCGCCGAACACGATGGTCAGCATTCGCGCCCAGGATTGCCGGGCGAGTAGTCCCCATCCGATCGCGATCCCGATCGCTGCGATAAACAGAAAGCACAGCCCTATGGCCGGCAACACGGCCAGAACGAACGGCGGCACGTCCGGAGGGAAGATCCGGCTGCTGGCAACGGCGATCAGAATTAATCCTGGAATCAATCGCAAGGCTGAGATCGCGAGCCACAGAATCCCCAGCAACCGGATGTGCCCGGCGATCCGGCCCTGACGCGGCATGAGCGTATTCGTCCCCATAGATTTCCCGCATTTGGAACAAAACGTCGCCGATTCGCCGACCTGACTTCCGCAATGGTTGCAGTACATATCTGGTCTCCTTGGCCCCGCACTGACTAGGATACGGAGTTCCTAGCGGAATGGTTCCCTGGTCCTGCCAGAGAAATCAGCCACCCGGTACCTACCGTTACCAGGCAGCCGACGACGTTGTACCAGAGGAACGCCTCGGTAAAGCGGGCGGTGGTGAAGATGGCGGCCTCGCCTAGAAGAACCCCCGCAAACGCCCCGGTAGCGGTGCAGCGCTTCACGAAGAAAGCCAGCACGAAGACTCCCAGCATTCCTCCATAGAAAAGAGAGCCGACCTGATTCACTGCTTCGATGAGCGCTCCGAATCCGGTGGCGGTACTGGCAAACACGACGGCGTAAATCCCCCAAAAGACGGTCGCGATTCGGGAAGCCGCCACATAGTGCTGGTCGGAACTGTTTTTGGCCAAATGACGCTTATAGATATCGATGACAGTGACCGTGGCCAGCGAATTGATCTCTCCGGAAATGGCGGACATCGCGGCAGTGAAGATCA
>DATIRX010000382.1:0-3197 GCA_035469225.1 Bryobacteraceae bacterium | reverse complement strand
AGCAGGTGCTGCCCGGTGTGCTGCTGCATGTGGTCGTAGCGCCGGTTCCAATCGAGGATGCCTTGCACTTCCTCGCCTGCCCGCGGCTTCTCGACCAGGTGCGCGATGCGGTCGTCTTCATCGATCACCTCGCGTACGGCCACGCCCCCCAGCGTGCCCAGGTCAAAGGGCTGCCCGCCGGAAGCCGGATAGAATGCCGTCCGATCAAGATACACGCGGAGGCCGTCTTCAGACCTGTCGATGACTCTCGCGTTGAACTCGCGGAGATAGCAGTCGTGATAGTAGAGACGTTCGGTCATCTCCGGAGTCTAGGGCGCCGGAGACGTGATCTCGAACTCGGCCCGCAGGAACTGCCAATCCGGAAGCTCGTAGATGCGCAGCTTGGTGGAAACCTTCGCGCCTACGTCGTGGATTTCGAGTGGCGACAGAGCCGGAATCGTGGCCTGAAACTCCGCCACAGGCGGATCCCCGGGTTTGGCGGCGGTCGTCTGAAGGCGAATGTTCACGCCCAGATCGCCCAGTTCGGCTTCCGAGTGGTTTACGGCAACGAACTTCACCTCCAGCTGTCCGGGCTTGGATTCGGCCAGGCGGAAGCCCGACAGCTCGATGTACTTGGCCAGCGGATGCTTGTCTGTGGTGGTGGCCGGTCCGGTGATAGCTGCCGCGGGCTGCTTGACCGCGGAGGTCGGCGCGGGCTGGGAGCATCCCGCCAGCATGAGCATGATTGCCACTAACGTCATTCGCACAAACTCCAGCATAATACGGTTGATGTTCCGAACCGTCCGCGAGCAGATCGACACGGTGTTCCGGCGCGATCCGGCGGCGCGCAGCGTGCTCGAAATCGTCCTGTGTTACCCGGGCTTTCATGCAGTGCTGCTGCATCGCGTGGCGCACGGGCTGTATCGCGGAGGGTGGTACACGCTGGCGCGCATCGTCAGCCAGTTTTCGCGCACCCTGACCGGCATCGAGATCCATCCTGGCGCGACCATCGGACGGCGATTCTTTATCGACCACGGCATGGGCGTGGTGATCGGCGAGACAGCCGAGGTCGGCGACGATGTTCTGCTGTACCAGGGCGTGACGCTGGGCGGCACCGGAAAAGTCACCGGCAAACGCCACCCGACGCTGGGCAACGGAGTCGTCGTCGGCACCGGCGCGAAGATTCTCGGCAACATCCGCATCGGCGATTTCTCGAAAGTCGGCGCGGGCTCCGTCGTCGTGCGCCCCGTGCCGGACCGCTCGACCGTGGTGGGGATTCCAGGACGCGTGGTGAGCGGGGTCCCCGGCAACGTGGATCCCAATGACGCGTTGGAGCACGGGCATCTTCCCGATCCGCAGGGGCAGTTAGTCGATGAACTGGCCCGTCGAGTGGCGGAACTCGAGGCTATCGTTCGGTCTTTGCAGCAGCGCTGAAGGCGTACCGCAGACTGTTCCCGGCGATCCGGCTGAGTTCTTCCGTCGTGAATCCGAAGACGCGCGTGGCCAGTTCGTACTCCGATGACAGCGTGCATTCGAACAGGGCCGGATCGTCCGTGTTCAGAATGATGGGAACGCCTGCATCGAACAACTTCCGCACCGGATGCTCCGCCAGCGACGGAACAGCGGAGGTGCGCACGTTGCTGGTGATGCAGATCTCGAGGGGGATCTGGCGAGCGCGCAAGTGCTCCATCAAACGCGGATCTTCCACCGCGCGGATTCCGTGGCCGATTCGCTCCGCTCCAATCTCGAGCGCATCCCACACGCTTTGCGCGTTGGTCGTTTCCCCGGCGTGGCAGATGAGACGCAGCCCGCGATCGCGAGCCTTGGCATACAGCTCGCGAAACCACACAGCGGGACCCTCCGCCTCAAACCCTCCGAGACCGATTGCCACGACTCCATCGCGCATTCGGTCGGCCGCGAAATCGAACACCGGCGCGGCGGCGTCGGCCCCGAACTGGCGGACGGCATCTATGATCCAGCGGATCGGCAGGGGACTCTTCGCGGCCTCGCTCGCCAGCGCGTCGAAGATCGCGTTCAGATCCTGCTTCTTCCACAGGATCACGCCTGCCGACAGCGTTACTTCGGCGTAGCAGGTGCCTTGCGCCGCCAGACGCTCGAAGAGACGGCGTGCAACCAGGGCGTAATCCGCCGGGCCGCAAAGTCTGCGGTTGACCCACACATAGCTCTGGATGAAGCCCGCAAAGTCGGAATACGTCAGCGCGGCGCGAAGATCCTCGTCGCGAAGCGCCGGATCGAGTTCCTTCAGTGTTTCCCGTTCCACCGCGCCTTCCAGATGAAGGTGAAGTTCAGCCCGCGTCATTCCTGTAATAATAGCGGCCAGGACTTATGACAAATGCCCGCGGCCCAGCCTGAGTTGATCGTACAGGGCCGTCATCGCGACCCGTTCTCCTTCCTGGGACCTCACAAAGGGCAGATCCGGGCCTGGCTTCCGCAGGCGAAAGACGCCGCGGTGCTGGCCGGGGCCGAAGTCATCCCCATGAAACGCGCTCCGGGGGGATTGTTCACGGCCAAGAGTGAAGCAACCGAGTACCGCCTCCGCATTACACTCTACTCCGGCGAATCGCTGGACATGGACGACCCTTACCGTTTCCCTCCCCTGCTGACTCCTTTCGAATTGCACCTGCATGGGGAGGGCACCAATTACGAAAGTTACCGAACACTCGGCGCGCATGCGGTCACTTGCGAAGGCGTCCCGGGCGTGCGCTTCGCAGTCTGGGCCCCCAATGCCGAAGTGGTCAGCGTGACCGGCGACCACAACGGCTGGGATCGCACACGCCATCCCATGCGCCTCCGCGACGGCGGCATCTGGGAAATTTTCCTGCCGGGGCTGGGGATCGGCGCGCACTACAAGTATTCCGTGCTGACTCCCGATGGCCACGAGCAGGATCATAGCGACCCGTACGGATTCTTCGCCGAAGTGCCGCCCAAGACCGCGTCCATCGTCTGGCCGCTCACCAATTATGAATGGAACGATGCGGCGTGGATGGAGCATCGGGCTACCCGGAACTGGCTGCGGGAGCCTGTCTCGATCTACGAAGTGCATCTGGAATCCTGGCTGCGCGGCCCCTTGAACGAATGGCTGACCTATCGCGAGCTGGCGGAAAAGCTTCCGGCATACGCGGTGGCGAATGGTTTCACGCATCTGGAATTGCTCCCGATCATGGAGCATCCGTTTTCGGGATCGTGGGGCTACCAGG
>DATIRX010000381.1:0-9683 GCA_035469225.1 Bryobacteraceae bacterium | reverse complement strand
TGCACCAGGAAATCCATTTCACTTCTGAGCACGATTTTGGTGGGAAGTTCGTCAATGATGCCGTAGGCCGCTGATGGGCTTAGTCGGCCCTCCACGGCGAACTTATCCACCATCCGGGCGATTTCCAACTCGTACTCGTTGGACGGGCTCATGAAGCGGCTGTGTCGTTCTCTTTCGGTACTGGCGTGACGTTGTGGAACCAGAGTTCCTTGATCGAGCGGATCGCGGCGAAATACTTTTCCTTGTCCGCTGGCTTCACGATGTATGCGGCTGCCTGTAGTTTGTAAGCACGCGCCTGATCCTCTGAGCGGTTGCTTCCGCTCATGACGATCACAGGGATGGTTTTCAACTTCGGATCGGCCTTCATCGCCTCCAGTACGTCAAAACCATCACCTTTCGGCAAGCCCAGATCAAGAATTACCAAGTCGGGACGGGTAGCGTTTGCATGCCCGCCAGTGAATCCCAGGAAGGCCATAGCTTGCTCACCATCATTAACTACGTGCACGCGGGCATGGACAACTGCGTCCCTGAAGGCGGCTACTGTCAGCCCTACATCCGCTTCGTTGTCCTCAACTAGCAAGATGTCGAACTGTCGAACCTCTTCAGGCATACGACCAATGATACGCAAAGCCGAGAGTCCGTTACGAAATTTCGGTGAAGGGACGCGCTATGGTCTTGCTCTTCGTGAGGCGGCTGAGACAACCAAACCCCGCGTCCCCTCGGCGTTGTTTATCGTCCGAGAGGCGCGAAACCTTCATAGACTGGTCAGTAGTGGTCTAGTACTGCCACGTTGAACACCCTGTGGAAATGCTCCAAGGGTTCCTATTGACCTAATGCTGGGTGGGCATTACAATCCCATTCAGGATTTGCGGGTATCTTCCTCCGAGTGCCTGCTAAAATCCACACGGAGAGGCGACCTGCACGGGTCGCCCTCCATTATTGTTCCTTAACTTTCAAAGTGAGCCTCTACCGAGCCAGCGCCTGTTTGACCCAACAAATCGCCCCAGGCCTCCTGTATCGCGGAAGGCCAATTACTCCGAATTAATCGCGAAAATTCAGACTCGTCTGGGTCGCGGGGCGAGTGGGATTTCCGGCATGCAGACGGGTTCGGGCGGATGGGGTGTCTGGGAATTTCCGGTCGTAATTCGCAACCGGTTCCATTGGGTGCCGTGCGGGTCTCCGCGCCTTCCGGCGGGCGGTGGGATGAAGTTTTGGCGCGGTCCCGGAAAGACGGGCGCGGGGGAGGGCTAGGTGCCTTTTCAGGCCGCTTTTCGCGAAGGCACTGAGCCTTTCCGGCTAAGACGGCCGGAGGGCCACGGTACCGGTGGCGGACGTTCAGACGTCTATGTGGACATCCGTGTGGACATGCCCGGATTGGGAGGCAATGGAGGAGTTCTAAGTCACGGAAAGAAGTGGTGGGCTTGACAGAACTCGAATCTGTGACCTCCTGCGTGTCAAGCAGGCGCTCTAACCAACTGAGCTACAAGCCCGGAGGGGTGAACTTACGACGTGTGCATCTCAGGATAACATGGCCGTTTCTGTGCACGCGCGACGTTTTTTGGCGGCAGATGCGCTGACTCGCTATAATCGGATTTATGCATCGATTGCAGCGTCAGGAGCAGAGCTACGCCCGCGCGCGGCTCGCCAGTTAGCCGGGGATGCCGGCACTGAATCCGCCACGCCGTTTTCTGTTTGGCCCCGGTCCGTCGCAGGTGGAACCCCGCGTCTACGAAGCCCTGGCCAAACCTCTGGTGGGATATCTGGATCCCTTCCTTTACCAGGTTTTTGACGAGGTCCGCGAGGGATTGCGCGCGGTCTTCGGCACCCGGAATCCCTATACGCTGGTGATCCCTGGAACCGGCAGCGCCGGAATGGAGACGGCCGTCACCAACTTCGTCGATCCGGGCGCGAAGTTTGCCATTTTCGTCAACGGCTTCTTTTGCGAGCGGATCGCGGAGATGGGCCGGCGCCACGGGGCGCAGGTGGTGCGCGCGGAAAAGCCGTGGGGTGAGGTCTTCACCGACGCGGAGGCGCGCGCGTTCCTCGAAAAAGAACGTCCGCAGGTGGTCGCTTTCGTCCACGGCGAGACTTCTACCGGAGCGATGCAGGCGCCGGAAGCGATCACCGGTCCGGCTCACGAAGTGGGCGCACTGGTGATCGCCGATTGCGTGACCACGCTGGGTTCCGTGCCCGTGCGCATGGACCAAGCCGGTATTGATATCGCCTATAGCTGCTCCCAAAAGGGATTGAGCGCGCCGCCGGGACTGTCCCCATTCACCGTTTCGCCTCGCGCGGTCGAACGCCTCAACGCACGCACCACGCCCAACCGCGTCTGGTATCTGGATCTGAAGCTGCTGATGGAATACTACGACTGCAAGAAGTATCATCACACCGCCCCGGTTTCCTCGTTTTACGCCCTGCGGGAAGCGCTGGCGGCGATCCAGGAAGAAGGTGTCGAGCAGCGCCACGCGCGCCACTTGAAAGCACACGGTTCCTTCGTACGCCGCATTGAGGCGATGGGACTGAAGATGCACGTCGCGCCCGGCTGCCGGCTGACTACGCTGAATACGCCGCGCGTGCCCGAAGGCGTGGACGAGGCTCAGGTGCGCAGGCAACTGCTCGAGGAGTTCGGAATCGAGATCGCAGGAGGCTTCGGTCCGCTGGCGGCGAAGATTTTCCGAATCGGCGTGATGGGCCCGCTGGCCACTGAGCCCAGCCTGGATCTGTTCTTCCAGGCATTCGGGAAATGCCTGGCGATTCCCGCCAAGGCTTGAGTGTGATACACCTAAGGGTGCAGTAACTGACGAAAAATAGACTTTGAGCACAAGTGGAGAAAGCTGGCCGGGGATGCAAATCTCCGGCCAGTTCACTCTATGGCGATCGCCCTGCAGATCAGTCTGTGCTGTAGTTGATCTCGAGTTTTCGAGCCTTACGCGCGGCCAGGACCAGCACGGCGGCAGTTACGGCGAACAAACCTACCACGGCCCAGGGCGGAGAAACGGGCTCGGCGAAGGTCACGAATAGTTTCTGCAGCGCCGACAGGTTGGCGTCCGGGGGCGCCACCAGCGGGCTCAGCGACTGCAGATAGAAGATCACGCTGACCTTCTTGAGAGCCGCGGGCAGAAACACGTTCAAGCCTTCCCACACCAGCACGAAGGCCGCGGGCAGGATGGGATTCTTGAAGAGCAGGCCGGCCGCCAGGAAAATCCCACCGTATCCCAGGCATGCGGCCGCGGTCACGCCCAGATAGGCCGCGACGTGGCCCCATCCGCCGTTCGCCAGGTACTCGGAAACTTCGTTGCCGTCAAAGTGGAGCGACAGCGCAGCCAGCTGCAGAAACGTGCTGGTGCAAAAGATGACCACGGTGGCGATCAGGCCTGCCAGGTATTTCCCGATGGCGAGAACCTCGCGGCGAATGGGCGTGAGCAGGTAGAAGTGCAGGCTCTTATCCAGCATCTCGCCGCGGAACAGGTTGGTGAATACGCCCACGCAGCCGAAGAAGATGGCCAGGCGCAGAAAAAAGAACTGGAATACTCCGGCGAAGACCAGAGAGTCTTTCGGGATGGTGTCGCGATCCCGCCGGCTGATGTTTTCCAGCCGGTCCTTCATAAACGCAAAGTCGAAGACGCTTTCCCCATCCGTATACCGATAGAGGTCGAAACTGACTCTAGGGCGGTGGACTTTGACAAACGGCTCGCCGACCTTGCCGATCACCTCCTCAGTCGTCATGCCTGGCGTGATGGATCGAAGGACTTCGGTCGAGATCGGATGCGCGGCGTTCAGCGCACGGCGTTCGTTGCGGGTACTGATTTCCGACAGCGAGTGTCCCAGGAAGATCAGCACGGGAGCCAGCGCCAGCAGGTATACCCACAACCCGCGCTTCGAAAAAAACGTCTTGCGCATCTCCAGACGGATCACCAGACCGATTTGCGACAACCACTGTTGCATCATCGGTCTTCTCCGCCGATCAGGTATTCGTACAGCGAATTGACGTTATCGTCGGCCGGAGCGACGCTCTCGATGCCGATGCCGTCCAGCGCCAGATGATTCAGGGTCTTGTAAAAGCGATCGGCGTCGCGCGTTTTGATCAGCAGGCCGCCGCCGTCGGTATGCAGCCGCACCTCCACGACGTGATCCTGCTCAAAGACGCGCGAGGCCAGGAGGCTGGCGCGGGAGCAGCGGATGATGACCTGCATGGGATGCTCCGACATTTCTTCGCGCACGCCGCGGATCTGGCCTTCGGCCACGACGTAGCCGTTGCTCATCAGGATCACCTGGTCGGAGATGGTATCCACCTCATGCAGGATGTGGCTGGAGACGATCACGTGGCGGCCCTCGGCGGCGAATTCGCGAAACAGGGCGATGGTTTCCGAGCGCACCAGCGGATCCAGGCCATTGAGCGGTTCATCCAAAACCAGCACGCGCGGATTGTGGGCGATGGCCTGAGCCAGTTTGATGCGCTGCCGCATGCCCTTGCTGTAGCCGGCGATTTTGCGATGCGCGGCATCGCCCAGGTTCACGCGCCCGATGGCGAAGGCGGTGGTGCGTTCGCAATCCGCCTGGGACAGGCCGGAGAGGCGCAGATAGGAGGATATGAATTGGAATCCGGTCATGCCGCGGGGGAATGAATCGAACTGCGTGGCATAGCCGCAGGTGCGAAACAATTTTTCCGGATCGGACGGGGAGATGCCCAGCACGCGAATCTCGCCGCGGGTGGGCCGGACCAGACCCATGATCAGATTCATCAGGGTGGTTTTGCCGGAGCCGTTGGGCCCCACCAGGCTGGTGATGCCGGGAGGCACGGAAAGCGTGACGCGGTTGACGCCCAGCACCTCGCCATAGAAGCGCGAGACGTTGTCGAGCACCACGCGGTCCTGTACGCCGCCGGCGATCACTTTACCACCTCGAACGCGCGCACCCGCCGCATCAGCATCCACAGGCTCAGAGCGCAGACCACGGCCAGGCAGATCCAGGCGGAGAGTTCGGAAATGCCGTCCGAGGGTCCCAGGCGGAACAGCTGCGTCCAGACGGTGTACATCACCTGGGTCAGATTCAGCAGCGTGCCATACTTGGTGAGCATCACGTTGTTGATCGCGGTGCCGAATCCCGCGCCGGCGAAGAATACACCCAGGATGAGGCCGCCGGCAGCAATTCTCCACTTGATCCAGGCGGACACCGCCAGCGCGATCAGCGCGAGCACGGTGATCCACACCAGCAGTCCGGCAACCAACGCGCCGGCGATCCACAGGTTGGCCCTGGTCCACTCCCATCCGGCCAGACTGGCCTGGATGGCGAACAGGATCAGGCCCGGAATCCAGGTCACCAGCGAGAGCAGGAGCGCCAGGACGCTGATCTTCCCGGCGATGTATTCGGCGCGCGAGAACGGGCGGCACAAATACAGGGGCATGGCTCCGTTCACCAGGTCCGGCGAAACCAGGCTGGGTCCGACGAAGGCCGTCAGCAGGTAGGTGAAGGCGCCTTGCACCCAGCAGAAATACAGGAACAGGCTGGCATCCACTTTCAGGAAATTGCCCGCCGGACTGGGAAGCCCGACCGAGCTAAGGATAGAGAGATTGTTGGCCAGGTAAATGTAACCCACGCATCCCAGCGGATAAAAAAAGCAGGCCATGAAGAACATGACCAGAAATTTCGATTGCCACAGGCGCGCGAAGCTGTAGCGCGGCAGGATCAGGAAGCGGGACCAGGCTGGCGTGAACCCGCCCTGGTAGGCCGCGTAGGTGCGTTTATAGACGGCCAAGCATTTTCTCCATCGCTTTGCTAGGTCTCCATCGCTTTCAGGAAAATATCTTCGAGAGTATCGCGGCGATAATTCAGGCGGCGCAGCTGCAGATCACGCTCGCCGGCCAGCCGGTAGATCTCGCGCAGTTCGAAATCCGCCGGCAGAACCATCTTGATGCGTCCCAGGCCGGCGGCCACGCATTCGCAGCCCATGGCCGTCAGCGCACCGGTGAAATCTTTCTCCTCGCCGACCGTCTCCAGCTCCACGAAACGCTTGTTGGCGCGGCGCTCTTCCTCCAGGTTCGAGTAGTGCACGATGCGTCCTTTTTTCAGGATCAACACCTCTTCGCAGGTCTCTTCGACGTCGCGCAGCAGGTGCGAGCACAGCACGATGTGCATGCTGCCGGTGTCTTTCATTTCCTTGATCAGCCGGATCATGCGGATACGGGCGGGCGGATCCAGACCGTTGGTGGGCTCGTCCAGAATCAGCAGTCGCGGGCCGTGGACAATCGCCTGCGCCAGCTTGGCGAGCTGCTTCATGCCCAGCGAATAGGTGCCCAGCAGGCGGTAGCGCGCCTCGCCCAGGCCCACGTAAAACAGAACTTCGTGCGCCCGTTCGAGCGCGGCTTCCGGCGGAAGGCCGGCCAGCTCGCCCATCATGCGGATGAAGGAAACGGCCGTCAGGTTGGCGATGAAGGCATCGTTCTCCGGCATGTAGCCGACCAGCGCGCGCAGCTCGCGGGTCTGCTGGCGGATATCGTGTCCGAAGATGGTGGCCGATCCCGCGCTGAGCGGGACGAAACCAAGCAGGGTTTGGATCAGCGTCGACTTCCCCGCCCCGTTGGGACCCAGGAGTCCGATGGTTCGTCCGGAGAGTGAGACGCGCAGGTCTTGCAGAATATCCCGATTACCGAAGCGGACGCTTAGACCGGCCAGTTCGATAACAGGATCCATCATTTCCTATTGTGGGGCCAGGGACACGGTCCGCACCAGCGGGGCGAAGGTCGCGCCGAATCCTAAGCCGGATAGAGCATCCAGGCCCATACCGGTGAGGCTGTTGCGGCTGCCGACTAAAATCTGGTCGGGCGAGCCGTAGGCGTAAACCAGCGTGGGCTTGCGGTTCGAAGTCAGCGCAGAAATCTGCTTCTGCTGCTCCGGCGTCAACAGCCCGGTGGCCTTCAGCTGATCCACGATCGGCCCCACGGCGCTGCCCAGGTTGTAGTACGCCAGGGCGGAGAAATCGGTATGCGAATCGACCGGGAGCTGCGCCCGGAACGCATCCGACCTGGGGAGCGTCATCCCGGAAGCGCGGCCGTCGATCGCCGACGTGAGCAGGGCGCGATCGGGCGCCATAAGTAAGTATCCGTCCACGAAAACATACTCGATCTTGGCTTTCAGGGTGAGCGTATAAAACGTCCGGCCGTGAACATCCTCGTGCACGAGCGTGATTCCGCTTTGCGGCGCATTGCGGAGCGCAGCGGCGACGATCTGCTCGATGGCCCACTCCAGGCGCGACGGGTTGTCGACCTCGACGGCGATCTTCCAGCTCGGAACCGGCAGCAGCGGCCCGTCGATGGCGATGGTGGCTTCCCCGCCCAGCGATCCGGCCACATCGTCCAGCGGGCTGAAGCCGGCGGTCTGCTGAATCGCATTCATCACTGCGGCGGCCTGCGGTCCCACGGCGGCCAACAGCTCGGAGAGCAGCTGGCGGGGATCGCGCGTGACAAACGTCGTCGCGAAACTGGCTTGCGGCGACACATATTCCAGAGAACCCATGGGTCCCGGATTCGCCAGCCAGCTCGCCAGCCCGTGCCGCGCGCCCGAAAATGTCATGGATGCGGTATTCACCGGAGCCGCCAGGTAGGTTTTGCTCTCGGCGACCACGAATCGCAGATTATCGACGCCGGCAATGGCCGCGGGATTCGGCACGCTGGTAGTAGGTACGTTCAGCGCGACGATTTGTTCCATGTTCGCGGCCAACAGAAGTCCCACGCCGTTGCGGTAGCTTTCCAGCAACCGGACGCCCAGCGGACTGGCAGGAAACGCGCCAATAGGTGGAACCGCCGTCGCGCCCAGCACCACCAGATTGCCCTCGAAGGCCCGTGGAGCGGTGTTCCCGATCTGGTTCAAATATTCGCTGAGTCCCGCGCGACGAACCTCAGCCAGCACCACAGGCGCGCCCTTGGCCGGCGCCATCACCAGTATTTCGTCGCCCAGATAATCGCTCACTGCCCGGGCGCGGTCCACTGCCTGACGAATCGCCATCGAAGCAGCACCATTCCACCAGGTTGCAAACGATGCACTCTGGCGGGCCCGGTCTTCGAAAATGCTGATGGCATCGGCCAGGGTCTGGCTCAGGTTGGGAATCGCAGCCACCACCACCGTGTCCGCAGGCACCCGGTCGAGAAGACGCGAGCTGTAGCGCAATCCCGGCGCGGGAAGCTGGTCGATCTGCGCCTGGATCGCGGCCAGGTCTCCCAGCATCGCCAGGTACTGCGCGGCGTTCTGGCTCCATGCGATATCGGTCGCCACCGAAGTCAGCGCCATGCTGGAGCCGGTAACGGTCTGATCGCCGCGATGCAGCAGCTTGAACGCTCCCGCGTGGTCCACCTTGACCTCGCCCTCCACCACCGAAACCCGCGAGCCCTTAAAGCCCCAGCTCACGCCGAAGATGGTCCCTTTTACCGAGACCAGAGAATCGGCCGTGGCCACTTCCAGCCGTCCGCGGCGCTGCTTGGCCGCTTCCACCAGGACGCTGCCGCGAGCCAGGCGAATGGTCTTTCCGCTCCAGCGCTCGCTGAGCTCCAGATCGCTGCGCTCGTCCATCTCGACGCGCGATCCATCGCGCAAACGGATCACCGCGCGGGAGGCCTTGCCGGTCCGGATTTCCTGCCCTTCGGCGATGGCTGCTCCTGCCGCAAGCAGAGTCGTGCCGGATCCGGAAACCAGCACCAGCGTTCCCTTCACGCTCTCCACCGTCCCACGCGGACCCGCGGCCGCCAGCGCGCGATCGATGCGCGGTGAGAACGCGTAACCGGCGATCCCGATGATGCCAATCAAGAGAGCGGCAGCGGCAGCCCACCCGGCGTGGCGGATCGCGGCCGGCACGCGCTTGGGCATCGTGACCACCGATGCAACTCCTGCGCCGGAATATTCACGGCGGCAGGCCACGCAGGAATGCAAATGATCTTCGAGCAGCATCCGGCGGGCCTCGGGCAATGGACCGGCGCGATAGGCTTCGAAATCGGCACGAAACTTCGAGCATATGCCGCCAGGCCCGGCCGTACCCAGTTTTTCGCGAACGCGCTCCGCGGCGGTTCGTGCGGCCTCAGCCGTGGGCAGGTCTTCCCGAATCGAATTCAGCACGCGATCGAAATCCTGGTTGGTCATGATTTTGGCCTCAATTGTGTTTGCAGGGTCCGCCGCGAACGATGCAGCGACACCGCCACTGTGATCGACGAGACGCCCAACGCGCGAGCGATCTCGGAATTGCTCAGCCCCTCAAAAAACCGCAGCGTGAAAATTTCGGCCGCTCGCGGGGGCAGCTCGGCCACAGCGCGCCTGATAAGGTTCCGCAGGTCGCTTTCGTCGGGTTGTGATCCGGAGGCCGGCAGGCGCTCCAAATCCACCGCAGCCGGCTGCCGCCTCGCCCGCACTAAGTCCAGCGCTGCGTGCACCGCGGATCGGCGCAGGTAGTTTTCCGGCAGCTCGATCACCGCGGCAGCTTCATCCCGTCCGGCGATCCTTAGAAAAACCGTCTGCAGGACATCTTCGGCATCCGCGGCATTGCCGGTAATCCGGTAGGCGGTGCGGAACACCATGGAATGGTGCTCCCGGAACATCCCGTCCACGGCATTAGAGATAATAGAAACAGGAACCTCGTGTTTTGTTGCCAGCAGCATCGGCGCTTCCTACCCGGTAAGACAGAAGGCCGAGCTGTTTAT
>DATIRX010000380.1:0-25786 GCA_035469225.1 Bryobacteraceae bacterium | reverse complement strand
CAGGCGTACTCGATGATGGGTCCCTCGGTTCGCTTCATCGGAATCTGCGCGGTCCAGGGCTTGGTAAACGCTGTAGGATCGGTGACGGTGAACTCGTAGGTGATGGTGTCGGGGCCGGTGCGCGTGAAGCGCTCCACCAGGCGCATGTTCGCGCCCGCTCGCTGGAAGCGAGTCTTGTCGTTGAAGTTGGTGGTTTCCACCACCAGCGTATTGCCTTCCCAGTGCCCGCGCGAATCGCCCATCCATTGCCGGACTTTCGCGTCCACGTGCGGGCGAGAGTCCAGAGGGATGATCCGCGCGTCATGGATCATTTCCACCAGAATGGTCACGTATCCGGGCGACTGCACGATCTGGTAGTTGTTGTTGTAAAAACTCGGCATCATCGGCGGACCTGCCGTCGGCCACAGAATGCAGCGTTCGGGCAAGGAGCGGTCTTCCGGACCTTCCGGTGGCCTGCCAAACGCGCCTGGACCGGGAGCGACACCTGCTGTCGCCACCCGCGGAATGCGTCCGTCGGGCGGATCGATCACCAGGGACGTCCGCAGCGTCTCCACGACCCGGGTCCCGCGGTCGTACCAGGCGTCGTTATAGGCGCGGTTCAGATCGGCCTGCGCGCCGCCATCCCGGCGATCCGCGTTGTTGCGATCGACGGTGTCTTTCTCATACTGGCGGGCTTCCGCCGGAGTGAAGAACTCTTTGCCCGCCAGATTCGCGGGACGCTCCAGCGGCGTAATGGTGACGTTGGTCCAGACACCCTGAAGATCGGGGTGGCCGTCGGGCGTGCGCGGAGGCGTGTAAGAACTGCGCGTTTGCGCCGTTACCGTGCCTGCCAGCATCACGGCCGCCAGCGCGATAACCTTACCGCTCATTTCGCGTTCGGCTGCTCGTCCGGATTCGATCCGCCCACAAACAGCTTCCGGCCGTCGGCGAAGGTAATGTCCCTGCCGTTGGCCCGGTTGGACCCGTCCTTGGCCTGGTAGCCGTCTACGGAAATCTCGGTTCCCTGGGGCAGAGCATCCTTGGTGACGCCGCGCCGGAACAGGGCGTTGGGGCTGCCGCCTTCCACCATCCAGCGGGTAACCTTGCCGTCGGCGTCCTTCACATCCATGTGGATCCAGGAATGCGGGTTGATGAACTCCACTTTGGCGACGGTCCCTTTGAGTTTGACGGGCCTCTGCGCATCGAATTCCGCGGCAAACGCGTGATGCGCCCATGCCGGCGCAACCGCAGCCAGCAGGCCGGCGAGTCCCAACATCGTTACGAAACTTTTCCGCATAAGATCTTTCTCCTTCGCGCTTGGAACCATCCTACTACTTTGCGTTCTTCTTTTCTTCCGCGCGGGCAGCGGACAGGAGCCCGCTCATGCCGTAGTTGCCTTCGTTGCAGGCGTATTCCAGGATCGGCCCGGTGGTGCGGACGCTGGGGATGGCCGCGGTCCACGGCCGGGCGAAGGATTCGGGATCGTCCACGGTGAATTGGTAGAGCAGCGTTTCCGCATCCATCCGCGTGAAGCGTTCGGTCAGGTGCAGGTTGGGTCCGGATCCGCGGAAGGGCGTCTGATGGGTGAAGTTGGTGGTGTCGACCACCAGCGTGTCGCCATCCCAGCGGCCGCGTGAATCTCCCATCCACAGGCGAATGTTTTGCGGCACGTGGGGGCGGCCATCCAGCGGAATGACGCGCGCATCGTGGACCATTTCGTTCAGGATGACGAACGTGTGCGCCGTCTGGACCACCTGATAGTTGTTGTTATAGGCGCTGGGCATCATAGGCGGCCCGGCGCTGTTGAGCAGGATGCAGCGCTCTCCCACCGAACGATCCTCGGGACCATCGGCGGGGTGGAGGCGTCTGGCCTCTTTCACCTGCTCCGCGCGTTTCTGCGCCAGGGGCGTCAGCGCGGGAATCCGGCCGTCGGGCGGATCGATGATCAGCGAGGTACGCAGCGTCTTGGCGACACTGGTTCCCCGGTCCCACCAGAAATCGTTGTAGGCCCGCGCCACGTCGGCGTCCGTTCCCGAGTCATCGCGCTTGTCTTTGTTGTTTTGTTCGATGGTCCGTTTGATGTAGGCAGCCGCTTCCTCTTTGGTGAAGAACGCTTTGTCCTGGAGATCGGCGGGACGCTCCAGAGGCGTGAGAATCGCGTTCGACCAGATACCTTGCATATCCGGCTGGCCGTCCGGTGTGCGGGGCGGGGTGAATGGCTTGGCGGAAGACTTCGCCGGCTGGCTCGAAACCGGACCGGCAATGAGAAAGGCGGCTACCGTGGCAGCCGCCCATAAGTTACCTATCGCGAGTGATCGCTGGGTCATCCCAGACCTGAAACTACTTTCCGTCGCCGCCGGCGCCCGGAGCCGAACCACCCATGAACAGGCGCTTGCCGTCCTTGGCGTAGGTGAGATTCGCTCCGACCGCGCGGTCCGCGCCGTCTTTCGCCCGGTACCCTTCGACGATGATCTCGGTGCCTTCCGGCAGGGATTCCTTGCTGAACCCGTTGCGGAACAGCGAATTGGGGCTGCCGCCTTCCACCATCCACTTGGTGATCTTACCGTCGGCACCCTTCACGTCGAGATGAATCCAGGAATGCGGATTGACCAGTTCCCACTTGGTGACGATGCCCTGCAGCTTGAGCGGCTTCTTCTCGTCGAATTCAGCGGCGAAAGCGTGATGCGCCCACACGGGAACGGCTGCAAGCAGCATCCCTGCGCCCGCTAGAACAACCAATAGTTTGGTTCTCATGGCAGCTCCTACTTTTTGTCCTTACTTCTTCTCCGTGGCGCGAGCGCCGCTGAGATTATTTGCCATGCCGTAGTTGCCTTCATGGCAGGCATACTCATAGACATTTCCATCAATGTGCACCATGTTGTACTCGCCCGAGAACGGCTTTACCCAGGTCTTGGGATCGTCCACGGTGAATCCGTACGTGATGGTGTCGGGGTCGATGCGCGTGAAGCGCTCCGTCACCTTGGCAACGTCGCTGAAGGGAGTCTGCTGGAACGGTGTGCGGGGCTCGAAGTTGACCGTCTCCACCACCAGGGTGTCGCCTTCCCAGTGCCCGACGGAATCGCCCATCCAGCGCCGGATCTGCGCGGGCCCGTGCGGACGGCCGTCGGTGGGGATGACGCGGGTGTCATGGATCATTTCCTGCACAATGGCGACGTATCCCTGGCCCTGGACGATCTGGAGCGTCGAATTGTAACCCACCGGCATCATGGGCGGTCCTTCAAATCCCCAGGTGATGCAGCGCTCGGCGATGGGGCGGGTATCAGGGCCGTCCCACTGGTGGGCCTGCTGGAACGCGCGCCGGTCGGCATTGCTCTTCTGGGCTTCCGGAGTGAGCGCGGGAACCCGGCCTTCCGGCCCGGTGATGATGGAAGTCCGCAGGCTCGCGGCCCTCTTCACCGTGGGTCCGCCCAGCCCGAACTGGCTGGTGTCATAGTGTACGGCGAGCCCGTTGCCTTCCGGATCGGGGGCAGCGGCCGGGCGCGCGGCTGCGCCCCCGCGTCCGCCCCGGGCGGCGGCAGCGGAGGCTGCCTTGTCGGCTTCGTCCGTATAGAACTCTTTCGCTCCCAGGTTCGCGGGTCGCGCTACGGGAACCGTGGTGGCGTTGGAATACACGCCCTGGAGATCAGGTTTGCCGTCGGGAGTGCGCGGCATGGTCCAGGTCTTGGCTGCCGGAGCAGGTTTGGCGGCCACCTGGGACTGGGCTGCCAGAGTCGACGCAAGCGATACGACGGCTGCCAGAGCGATTAGCGAAGAAGGAAGGTGTCGTCTCATTTACTGTCTCCTTTTAACGGCTGCTTTCGGAGGTGCCCGTACAGCACTTCTTCGGCGAACTCCACACATTTGTATTCCAACAGCTGGGCGTTCTTTTCCATCCGGCGGTAGAGCGGCATGCTCATCTTCCACTGGCGGGTGAATACCTTGGGATCGTCAATGGTGGCCTCATACTGCAGAAGGTCGGGTCCAACCCGGGTGTAACGCTCGATTACGTGGAGCTGATCGCTGTGCCAGTTGCCTGCCCGGTCGAACCAGGTTTGATCGTTGAGGCTGGTGACGTCCACCACCAGGGAATCGCCTTCCCATTTCCCGTTGGACCATCCCATCCAGCTATCGGCGGGAGCCTTGGTGGGCGCCTTCATGTTGATGACGCGGACGGCGCCGGCATACTCGTAGACGAACATCATCGTGTCGGTACCCTGAACGATCTGGAACGGATAAGGCATATAGGTAGAGCGCGGGACGCCGCCCATGTAGCACTTAATCTCGGGATCCAGCTTCAGGCGATCGGTGTAATTCGCCTTTTGTTTGGCGGCAGCTTCGGGCTTATAAGGGATATCGCCCCCTTCCACCACGCCCAGGCCGGCGGGCACCGAATAGGCCGCACCCAGCGAATAGACCGGGCCTTGAGAAGCGGCGTGCGGCCGGATATCCCAATTGGCCTCATTCATGGCCTGCCAGATGCCGTTCAGGTCGGGCTTTCCGTCCTTGGTTTTCGGGGCTTTATAGGCGGGAGCCTGCGCCGGGGAAGGCATTACCGCCAGGAGGCAGAACGCCGCTCCTGCCACCGCCACGACGAACCACTTACCCAACCGACTCTGCATTTTTCCCGACTGGATTCGCACCCTAGCAGTCTCCTCTCGGCCCGCTGCGGAGCGGGTACCCGACACCGGAATTGATCGTACATTCAAACATATATGAAGTCAAGGCTACGACTGCGTCCGTCGTGCGAACATCAGATTGGATGAGCACGAGCAACCCATTGCAGATTCATCCGGCGTCATCGGGGCCCAAAGTTAAGGACCCGGTTTGCGGCATGGAGGTTACTCCGGAGAAGGCCGCGGGCAGTTTTACCTACCGGGGGCAGGCCTATTACTTCTGCGGGAAGGGCTGTCTGGCCAAGTTTCAGGCCGATCCGGAGAAGTATCTCAACCCCCGGCCGCCAGCCGCGGCCGCCGGCGCGGAAAACGTTGAATACACCTGCCCGATGCATCCCGAGGTGGTCCAAATCGGCCCGGGGACCTGCCCCATCTGCGGTATGGCGCTCGAGCCTAAGACCGTCCAGCTGGAGGAAACGGAAAATCCGGAACTGATCGACATGCAGCGGCGGTTCTGGATCAGCGCGGCGCTGAGCGCGCCATTGCTGGCGATTGAGATGGCCGCGATGGGTTCTCCCGGCACGCGGATCTGGATCGAGCTGGCTCTGGCGACTCCCGTGGTTCTGTGGGGCGGATGGCCATTTTTCGTGCGAGCCTGGCAGTCCCTGGTGACCCGCAATCTGAATATGTTCACGCTCATCGGGATGGGCGTAGCGGCGGCGTACTTCTACAGCCTTTTCGCGGTGCTCTTCATGCCCGGCACCCAGGTGAGCGAAGGGGTGTACTTCGAGGCAGCCGCGGTGATCGTGACGCTGGTGCTGCTAGGTCAGGTCCTGGAACTGAGAGCCCGCAGCCGGACCGGCGCCGCCATCAAAGCGTTGCTCGGGCTGGCGCCTAAAACCGCGCGCCGGATTCAGGCGGACGGTTCGGAAGCCGATGTCCCGCTCGATCACGTCGGGGTGGGAGACCGGCTGCGCGTGCGGCCCGGCGAAAAAATCCCGGTGGACGGCAGCGTGGTCGAAGGGACCAGTGCTGTAGACGAGTCCATGCTTACCGGCGAGCCCATGCCGGTCGAAAAAACGCCCGGCGATAAGGTCACCGGCGCGACGATCAACGGAACCGGGTCGCTGGTCATGAAAGCCGAGCGCGTGGGAGCGGCCACGCTGCTGGCGCAAATCGTACGCATGGTTTCAGAAGCGCAGCGCAGCCGCGCGCCCATTCAAAAGCTGGCCGATCAGGTATCCGCGTACTTTGTACCGGCCGTGGCAGGCATCGCGCTGGTGACGTTCCTGGCCTGGATCGTGTGGGGCCCCGAACCCCGTTTCGCGCACGCGCTGGTGAATGCGGTGGCCGTGCTGATCATCGCGTGCCCCTGCGCGCTGGGCCTGGCGACGCCGATGTCGATTATGGTCGCGATGGGGAAAGGCGCCGGCATGGGCGTGCTGTTCAGGAATGCTGAGGCGATCGAGCTCTTGCGAAAGGCCGAGACGCTGGTGGTGGACAAGACGGGAACACTGACCGAAGGCAAGCCGAAACTGGTCGCGGTAGAAGCGGCTGCGGGTTTCGATGAGCAGCGACTCCTCTACCTGGCGGCGAGCCTGGAGCGGGCCAGCGAGCATCCGCTGGCACACGCCGTGGTGAAAGGGGCGCAGGATCGCGGTGTGTCGGCGGGTTCCGTGGAGGCTTTTCAAGCGATACCCGGCAAAGGCGCGCGGGGCCGCGTGGATGGCGTCGATGTTGCAATCGGGAATCTGGCCCTGATGCGAGAAGCCGGCGTCCAGGTGTCCGGTTCCAGCGCACTGTTTGTCGCGGCGGACGGGAAATTCGCAGGACGCCTGACCGTGGCCGATCCCATCAAGGCGACGACTCCGGAGGCGATCCGGCAATTGCGCGCCGAGGGCCTTCGGATCGTGATGCTTACAGGGGACAGCCGGACAACGGGCGAGACCGTGGGGAAAGAACTCGGTCTCGATGAAGTGCTGGCTGAGGTGCTGCCGCAGGATAAACGAATCCACATCCAGCGGCTGCAGGATTCCGGACAGTTCGTCGCCATGGCAGGCGACGGGATCAACGACGCGCCGGCGCTGGCGCAGGCGCACATCGGAATCGCCATGGGCACGGGCGCCGATGTGGCCATGCAGAGCGCCGACATCACGCTGGTGCAGGGCGATTTGCGCGCCATCGTACGGGCGCGGCGGCTCAGCCGGGCTACCATGAGCAATATCAAGCAGAATTTGTTTTTTGCGATGGTGTACAACTCGCTGGGCGTGCCGATTGCGGCAGGGATCCTGTATCCGGCCTTTGGATTGCTGTTAAGTCCCATGATCGCGGCGGCGGCCATGAGCTTCAGCTCGGTTTCGGTCATCGCCAACGCGCTACGCTTGCGAAGGATCCAGGTGTGAAGAAAGAGGCGGATGACATGAATATCCTAGTCGCGGTTGACGGTTCCGAGGCAAGCCAGGCAGTCCTCCGGGAAGTCGGGGTGCGGCCCTGGCCAGGCGGAACGCGCCTGGAAGTCCTCAATGTGGTGGAGCCGGCCCACTTATGGGCCGTCTCGAGCACGGTCGAGGAGGCCATGCGGCTGTCGGGAGAGTTAGTGCAGCGTGCCGCCGGAGACCTGCGCGCCCGAGGGCTGGAGGCCAGCGGCGTGTCGCTGGCGGGCGATCCCAAGCGGGTGATTCTGGACCGCGCCAAAGAAACCCACGCCGATTTTGTTTTCGTCGGATCCCAGGGCGTCTCGGCGCTGGCGCGCTTCCTGATGGGAAATGTCGCATCGGCGGTGGTGCGTTACGCACCTTGTTCGGTGGAAATCGTACGGGCCCGCCCAGGGAAGGCCGCAGGCGTTCACAAAATACTGCTGGCAACGGACGGTTCCCCGTCTTCCGAACGCACCGCCCAATCCATCGCCGGGCGGCCTTGGCCGGAGGGAACCGAGATCGAGGTGCTCAGCGTAGTGGAACTGTCCTTGGGAACCTCGCAGGCCTGGCTGGAGCCTCCCTACGTGGACAACGAGCAGCTGGAAGCGCAGCGGGCGGAAGCCATGCAGCGCGCGCAGAGCGCGGTGGCCTCCGCGGTGCAGATTCTTTCGAAGAAATTTCCCCACGTCTCGGAGTCGATTTCGGTGCTGGTCAGCGGGCCCAAGGCGGTGATTACCGAGCAGGCCGATCAGACCGGCGCCGATCTGATTGTGGTCGGGTCGCATGGACATCGGGGAGTGGAGCGTTTTCTGCTGGGCAGCGTGTCGGAAGCGGTGGCCCTGCATGCGCACTGTTCGGTGGAAGTGATCCGGTAGCGGAGGGCGAGGCATGCCTCGCCCCTACAACTAATGCGTCGCGGTCAGCGCGACATCGTGAGATTGCACCTCGGGCAAACGCATGGCGCGCTTCTCCTGTTGCAGGACGTGGACGGCCATCAACGCTCCCACCGGATGTGCGCCCGCGGCGACAACCGGGTCCGCGTCCTGCGCCGGGCGGTCTCCATCGAGGTGAAGGAATTCGAAGACCGCCCGCATCGCACGCACCTCCGACATACCCAGACCGTACTCCGCACATACGGTATCCAGGTCCTGGAACAATCTTCGGCGCAAGGCCGGCTTGTAGCGCGATTCATACAACAGCTTGTTGAGCCGGTAGGCCGAGACCACCGGATGATTGTAGAAATGATAAGGATGACTCTGGAACTGGTAGGGCTGCGAGGGTTCCGCGCCGCCGGGCTTTTCGCCGGGATGGAAGCGCGCCACCGCGTGACCGTGATGCGAGGTCGCCTGATAGGATAGCAGATCCATGTGCTGCTCAGGTCCGATCGCACCCAGCGCGATGGCCCACGGCAGCATTTCGGTGTTTCCCACTTCGTCCAGCTGCTCGGGTGTCAAGCGCAGGAATGAATCCGTGTGGCCGTTTTCCAGCTCGTGGATGCACCAGCGGTCGAAATCGTATGCAGGCTGATAATACCTGGACGTTCCCGGGTAGTGGGACATCCCTCCGCTGGCCAGAATCGCGACGCGCTCCGGCTTGGCAGCGACGATTTCGGCAATCGCGCGGCCCAGTGCAGCGCAGCGTTCCGGCCGTGGGAGGGGGGGCAGGTACGTGTTCACGAAAATCGGGACCACCGGGATGTCCCGTGAGCCCAGGATCCATTCGAAGGGCGCGGCGAAGGAGTGTCCCAGCACGGCGTCCTGCGAATACGACATGTCGAAGTCGCGGCGGACCAGGCCTTCGAGCAGATCTTCCGCCAGCGCCTGATGGATCAGGGGATTCCAGGTGCGGCCGGCAAAGGCGGTCTTAGCCCGCTCGCCGGAAACCACCGCGAAGGTGGGCACCGACTGGAGGAAAAATGTTTCCAGGTGGTCGCTGGCAAGAATCACCACAGCGTCCGGCTTGGTTGCGTCCAGAATGCTGCCCAGTCTGCGCATGGCCGCAATTCCCGCGTCGAGCTGCCGGGGATTTTCTTCAGGCGGACGGGTAAACAGCTGCGGCGCGTGCATAGTGGCCATGGCTGCCACAATTTTTCCCATATTGTTCCCCTCGTGATGAACGGTTATTCACCAGCACGATGGACACCAAATTATGCCGCTTGAAAATGAGGGATTAAGGTCCTATTCCACTCGCCAGCCTTGAGTGAAAACGCGCATGGCAGACGAGGTATCGCGCGATCCGACTCAGGCCGCGACGCTAGGATGCGCAGTTTGTTGTACTTTGGGGATGGCCCGGTTGGCCCCGCGCCTGCAATAGGTTCAGCCGAGAGGGGCCACACCCAAAAGATGACCAAGAGAATCATTCTCCTTCTGCTGGCGGGAATTGCGAGTCTGTGCGCGCAAAGTTCCAGCCGGAAGGCCCCTCCCAAGAACCCCAAGGCAGCAGCGGTCAACTACTTTCGCGACATCGAGCCGATCCTGACGGCCAACTGCGTGGCCTGCCACCAGGCGGCCATGGCGGCGGGCGGGCTAAGGGTGGACGCGCCGGAGAACGTGCTGCAGGGCGGGGCGTCCGGCCCATCGGTCATTGCGAAGAACGCCCAGCGCAGCCTGCTGTACACGCGATTGACGGACACTACCGCCAAGCGGATGCCTCCCGCGGGTACGCTCAGCGAGGAGCAGCTGGCCCTGATTCGCGCCTGGATCAACTTGGGGGCCAAGATCGAACCCCTGCCCAAGACGAGTCCTGCAAAACGTTAATGATTGTGGGGGTTTAGCAGCGCTAACCTTTTCTTTCAGCCTGCGTCCAAGCAAGTGAGACCACATCCCGGCCCAAACCGGAGACTGCGGTCGGTTCCGGTGCGTATGGAACTCTTTCTTCTTGGAGGTGCTATGGCTAGAGATTTGTTTAAGCGGGGGCGCGTTGCCTCCGCGGTAGTGGGTGCCGCGCTACTCGCCGTGGGCGGCCTGGGTGTCGTGCATGCGCAAAAGGATTCGCAGGCGAATCCGCCGGCGACATTTAAATACACGGAAGGCAAGGTAGGACCCAGCAAGACGGGATTCGCGCCGGTGGTCAAGGCGGTGGTTCCTACGGTTGTCAGCATCAAGTCGTCCAAGGTGATCCGAACCGGACTGCGGCGCGGACAGGGTCAGAGTCAAATCGATCCTTTCCGTCAGTTCTTCGGCGATCAGTTTGGCGGCCTCAACATTCCGAATTTTCCCGATGAGCAGCGTTCGGAAGGCTTGGGCTCGGGAGTTATTGTGAGCCCCGAGGGCTACATCCTGACCAACAACCATGTCGTCGATGGCGCCACCAGCGTACAAGTGGTGCTTTCAGACCGCCGTGAATTCAAGGCGCGGGTGATCGGGAAAGATGACAAGACCGATGTCGCGGTGGTGAAGATCGATGCCGGGAATCTGCCGGCCATCACGATCGGGGACTCCGAGCGAGTAGAGGTCGGCGACTATGCATTGGCCGTGGGCAATCCGTTTGGCGTGGGACAGAGCGTAACGCTCGGAATCGTTAGCGCTACCCATCGCGGGATGCGCAATGCCATCGAAGGCTATGAAGACTTTATTCAAACCGACGCGGCTATCAATCCTGGAAATTCCGGCGGGGCGCTGGTGAACGACCGCGGCGAGCTGATCGGCATCAATACCGCGATCATCTCGCACGGCTCGGAGGGCAACCAGGGGATCGGATTCGCCGTGCCGATTAATCTGGCCCGCAACGTCATGGACCAGATTCTCAAGAACGGCAAAGTGACCCGCGCCCGGCTGGGTATCCTTCCCCAGGATGTGACGCCGACGATCGCCCGGCAGTTCGGAGTGAAAGACTCCCAGGGCGCGCTGGTAGGCGAGGTGGAAGCCAACAGCCCGGCGCAGAAAGCCGGTCTGAAGACAGGCGACATCATTCTCGAGGTGAACAACAACTCGGTTTACGACGCCAACCAGCTGCGGAACATGATCTCCAGCATGCGGCCGGATTCGAACGTCACTCTGAAAATCTGGCGGGATGGCGCCCAGCGCACACTCCCGGTCACCCTCGGCGAGCTGAATGCTCAGGAGGCTCGCAACCGGGGCGGCAGCGGACGCGGTAACGACGACAGTGCCGAGAGCGCGGTGGACGGAGTTTCGGTCGAAGAGCTGACTTCACAGGTGGCTCGGGGGCTGGGATTGTCTGCTGGGATCAGCGGCGTGGTTGTCACCGAGGTTAGCCCGGGCAGCGCCGCGGCCAGCGCCGGGTTGCAGCGCGGCGATGTGATTCAGGAGGTCAATCGGCGGGCAGTCAAGAACGTCGCCGAGTTTGAGGCGGCGGTCCGCAACTCCAAGGACGGGACTCTTCTCCTTGTAAACCGCGACGGGCACACGACGTACGTGGCCGTCTAAGGTTAAAAACTGTTCGAGCGGCCGGTGCGGTTTCTGCTGCAAGCAACTCCGCACCGGCCCTTTTTTTTTGCCCGAAGGTACGACCCAGCCCCGTTGATCCCCGTGTTTTTGCGAGTCCCTGCAGCCGCCGTCAAGTTCTTGGCCAGTTCTGCCGATCCATTACAAGCAGCCGGCATGATTTCCCTTCGCAAAGCGGCCAACGAAATGGAGCGCCTGGAAGAGCTCCAGCAGACTCTGGCCAGGTGCTACGCCCAAGCGCTCAGGTCCTCGGCGGAATACGCCGTGGAACTGGATCCGCGCAGCACGGAGTATTTCCGGCAGCGCCTGCTGTCTCTGGAGCAGCGATGCAGCCAGGCTTCCGCGCCCGAGCACTACAACGCCACGCAGGCGTCCTGGCGCGAAGAGCTTCGCAACTATCGCGACCAGGCGCGCCAGCAAATATCCGCGATGCGTCAGGATCTGCAAAGCGCGGCAACCGCCATGAAAGGGTTCGCCGAGAGCGTTACCACCAGCGCCGACGACCACGAGCTGCAGCTTCGCCAGGAGGTCAGCCGCCTGGAAGCAGTGGCCGCCAGCGACGACATCCACCTGATCCGCAGTGGAATTGCATGCGCCGCCGGGACCATCGTTCGCGCCTGCAGCGAGCTGCGGCGAAGCCATCAGCTGGTGGTGACGCAACTTCAGGACGAGATCCGCACGCTGCACCAGGCCATGGATAATGAACGCAGCCGCATGGAGCGGGATCATGTCTCAGGCGCCTGGAGCCGCCAGAAGCTCACCGAGCGTATTGCCAGCCTGCTGCGCGCAAACGAGCCGTTCTGCGTTCTTTTTGTCAGCGCAAAAAATCTCCGGCGCTTGGAGCGCCAGCACTCGCAGGCGGTCGTCGCAGATGGTCTCCACGGGCTGGTCCTGCAGTTTGACGGCGCTCTAGGCGGGGAATCTATGATCGGCCGGTGGAGCGAAGACCTCTTTGGCGCGATCCTGGAAATGGACCCTTCCGCTGCTATGTCGCTCTCCGCCGAAATCAACCGCAAGCTCTCGGTGGCCTATCCGGTATGGACCAGCGGCGTGGCGCAGATGCTGACGATTGAAACCTCCACCGGGATTGTGGATCGTCGAAGGGACTCGGATCCGTCCAAGTTTTACAAGAAACTGGAGCAGATGGCGGAGGCCATGGCGGGTTCCGACAACAAGCCGTAGCCGGAGGTGTGTTCCGTTTCTTACGCCTGACTGGAGCGGGCGCGGATCGAAAGAGCCTGGTCTACCTGGTTTAGCCAGGAATTCAACTGCGCGACGCGCTTCTGCAGACCTTCGCGTCCATAGGAATGGGGCGCCCGGAAGGCCTCGCTCAATTCACGTTCCAGCAGCCGGATGCCGGTAAGTTGGCCTTCAAGCCAGCAGTCATCCGCAATAAAATCGATGTTCATACCCTTGACCTTCCCTAGTTCGGCTACTCGTTCAGAACTCACGGATTATGACTAAGCACGCAGAGGGCCAACAGCATTTTATTGATGGGAAAGCCGGTATCGGTAACCGAATACGGTCAAGTGACCGAACGCCGTCGAGATCCTGACGAAAGAATCCACTTTTCTGCATGGGCGGGTCCGCCAGTGGTTGCTTCGAAACCTAAGATACCGATCTTGCATCTAACAGATGTAACAGGATTTCGACCCTTGGAAGTCCTGCCGGCGATTCTCGGTAAACCCAAGAAAATACGAGACCTGCACCGGAGAGGAACGATCTAAATGGAACAGTTTCACGAAAACATCCCGGCTGAACCATCGGATTCGCTCAGACTTGCGCTCTATGACGCTGCGGAGTCTCCTGAGTTCCCAAATGCAGGCTTGGCAGAGGATGAGGAAGCGGTTGTCGCGCCTGAGGAATCGGTCTACACCGATGACCCGGTGCGCGTCTACCTGCGGGAAATGGGTTCGGTATCGTTGCTATCCCGCCAGGGTGAGGTGGATTTGGCGCGCCGGATGGAAAGAGGCACGCTGCGAGTCCGAAAAGTGCTTTCCCGGGCGCCTGTTGTGCAGCGGATGGTGGTGGACCTATACGAAGATGTCCGGCGGGAAACCATCAAGCTGGACACCGTGATCGAAAGCGGCGTCTCCGACGAGGCGGTGAAAGAAAAGAAGCGGGCACAAGCCATGCGGCGGCTTTCAAGAGTGGCGAAGCAATATTCCGAACTGCTGGATCTGGAGAAAGCGGTCGCCGGGACTCCGGCTCGCCACGTGAAGGTGCGCGCACAACTAGGCAGCCGGCTGATTCGCTCGGGGATCCTGGTTTCGCAGGCGATCCGCGAGGTGCCGTTTTCCTCCGCTCAGTGGAAAGCCTTCGGTACCGCCTTCAAGAACGCGGCGGGCGAAAGCCGGGCCGGGGAGATGCGCAGCGGCCTCAAAACGATCCAAAGGAACGAACGCGAGACCAGCGAGGCCAAGAAGGCCCTGGTGGAGGCTAACCTTCGTCTGGTGGTTTCGATCGCGAAAAAGTATGTCAACCGCGGGTTGCATCTCCTGGATTTGATCCAGGAAGGCAATATCGGGTTGATGCGCGCCGCCGAAAAATTCAACTACCATCTGGGATACAAATTCTCGACCTACGCCACGTGGTGGATCCGGCAGTCGGTGAGCCGGGCGATCGACGACCAGTCGCGGATCATCCGTCTGCCCGTCCATATGAATGAGAGTCTTTCGAAATTCTTACGGGCGGCGCGCGAGTTGGAGAAGGAACTGGGCCGGAATCCGAGCAATGAGGAAATCGGGCTGAGGCTGCAGATTAGCGCGCAGAAGGTGCAGGAATTGAAAACGATTTCCCGCGATCCCGTCTCTCTGGATCTGCCCGTGGGCGGCGACGGAGAATCGGCTCTAGGTGATTTGATTGAGGATCGCAGCATCCGGTCCATGGCGGACGCGATGTTCGAAACAAACGTGTGCGATGCCACCGCGGGCGTGCTCAAAACTCTTGCGCCGAACGAAGAGAAGATCCTGCGCATGCGCTTCGGAATCGGCTACGATCGCGAGCACACCCTGGGCGAAATCGCTCAGCAGTTCAATCTGAGCCGCGAACGGGTCCGCCAGATCGAATCCGTGGCGCTTCGGCATTTGCGCCAGCCGGAGAGCGCGAGCCGGCTGCGGCCGCTGATGAGTGTGCAATAACGGGCAGCCACCCCGCCTGAGCCCCTGGTATACTCTGTCGGATGGTTTTCGGTGGGACCACCGAGGGATAGTGCCGAAATCAGCACCCATCAAGGGTCGCTTGCTCCCCACAACTCGAAAGCGTGCGCTTGCCCCTGCGGCTGGAGGCCGGACTCTGCGCGCCGGCGAAACCGTAGCGATCACTTATTTTGTGTATACGGCGGTGCTGGCTTCGCTGCACCGTCTGTCGTTACCCTGGGTTCTCACTGCCTGGCTTGTTCCGGTAGGGCTCTGGACCCTGGCGGTCATCGAACGCCGCAATTCCCGTGAGTGGTCCCGCATCGCGCGGGACTGGATTCCCCTGGTCCTGATCCTGGTCGGCTACTGGGAGTTGAATTGGTTTGCCGTTCCGGCGGGCCCCCAATGGAATGATCGTTGGATCGGCTTTGATCGCCAGCTGTTCGATCTGGGGTTCCGTACGGGAATCGAGACATTCGGCGGAGCGATTCCCGGGACCCTTGAGGCGGCCTACCTATTCCTGTACACTATTCCGCCAGTGTGCATGGCAGCGCTCTACCTAAATGGAGCGCGAAACAAATCCGATCGCTTTCTGTTTACTCTGCTTCTGGGGACGTTCGCGTCGTACGCGCTGATCCCCTACTTTCCCACGGCCTCCCCTAGAACCGCCTTCCCCAATGAAGATCTTCCGCACTACGCCAGCATCTGGCGATCCTTGAATGTGTGGCTGCTCGACCGCTATGACATTTCCACGGGTGTGTTTCCCAGCGGCCACGTAGCGGTTGCATTTTCCTCTGCGTTCGGCTTACTTCGGGCCATGCCGCGAAAACGCTGGTGGTGGAGCGCCATATTCGCTACAGCGACGATGGTATTTATCGCCACGGTATATGGCCGGTATCATTATGCTGCCGATGGAATCGCCAGCATCGGAATCAGCACCGCAGCCTGGTGGGTCAGTGGAGTGATCGATCGCCATGAATAGTCCGTTGCGCCTTGTCGCGCTGCTCTTTCTTGCCGGAGCCGTGTGGTGCCAGTCTCCCGCCATTTCGTTTCCTCTCATTGAGATCCGTTTGATGAGTCCGCTGACCAGTTATGGCATGGCGCCGGGAGCGCCGTTCCAAGGGGTTGTCACCGCGCCCGCAAACGTCGAAGGACGTTTGGTTCTTCCGGCGGGCACGCTGATCCACGGAACTGTCCGGAAGGCCGTGGGAGTAGGGATAGGCCTGGTGCATGAGCGCGCCACGCTGGATCTGGATTTCAACGAGTACGAACTGGCCGACGGGCGGCGCTTCCCGCTGCGCGCCCGTCTTACCTCGATCGACAATGCTCGCGAGTCCGTCACACGCGAAGGACAGATCAAAGGTATCCTGGCGGCCAGCAATCCCCAGAGCTTTATCACAGGCCTGTGGATGCGGCCGACGATATCCAACGTCGGCCGCTCTCTGGCCGGGCTTACCGGAGCCGGCGGACGTCTGTGGACGGAGTTTTCGATGGGGCCATTCGGCGCCGCTGCCTTGTTTGCGGCTCGCCTGGCGATCTTTCGTTTGCCGGAGCCCGAGATTCAGTTACCCCCGGGAACGGAAATGACCGCAGAGCTGACCAGCCTCGCGGAGGATGCCCCCGCGTTCGCAGGCGCCGCGCCCGCCGCGATCCCGGACGATCTATCGGAATGGCTCCTGAATCAGCCCTTCCTCGTCAAGAAACCGGACGGCCAAACCGTGAGCGATATCGTAAATATCGCTTTGATCGGGTCTCGCGAACAGCTTCTCATGGCTTTCACCGCCGCGGGCTGGTCGCAACCAGACCGTCTCACGACCCGATCCTTCGTGCGAGCGTACAAAGCATACACCTCCCAGGCCGGCTACGCCGCCGCACCCGTCTCCAAGCTGCTGTACTTGCGGGACGAGCCGGACTTCATATTTCAAAAATCCCTGAACACAATCGCCAAACGCCACCATGTAAGGATTTGGGACGCGGAGTTGAACGGGCAGCTTATCTGGCTGGCGGCGGCAACTCAGGATACCGGGATTGCCCTGAGCTCGCGCCGCACCAGTTTCACGCACACCATCGAGCCGGCACTGGATTTGGAGAGGCACAAGGTGCTGAGGGATCTGGGGTTCGCAGGCTGCGTGCAATCCACCGGCTACGTCGAACGGGAATCGGCAGTGCGCACCGCGGACACTCGCAGCCGGGTCGAATCCGATGGAGGCGCGGCGATCGTCAGGCTGCGCGATTGTGCCCTGGCAGAACCGCCAGCGAACGCGCGGATGATGCCGCCTGCTCCCGGATCCCTGCTCAGCAGGATGGCCCGGCGCACTCTGCTCGAAACGCGGCAGTATCTGCTGCGAGGGAATGCATATTACTGGGCGTACCGTGGATTGCGATACGGACACCAGATGGCCAACCCCGCTTCGCAGCCGTTAACGCCCAACAAATCCCTGACGCGGCCCGAGCTTGCGGCACTGCTGCCGTAAGAGTTCGCTACTTCCTTCCCAGCGACGCCTTCATCTCCGCCACCGTCGTGAGACGGTCGGGATTCAAGCTGTGGATCGACATGACCCGTTCGGGCTCCAGCTTCAAGCGTGCGATGTTGTCCAGGAAAACCATGGTGCCCACCACCGGCGGATTGGGCACCGGGTCATTCGCCGGCGGGAGATTGAACATGTCCGCGTAGACCAGGATCTTTTCCTTCGGAAGGTATCCGATGACGAGTCCGTCGGCATGCGGGAGTCCCTGGATCACGTGAACTTCAAACGTGCGCGTGGCGTCCTGAAAAACACGCTTGTCGCCCTTGAATCCCTCGACGACCGGCTTCTTGCCGGACTTCGACAGTGAGTCGGGAGCCAGCGTGCGGGGCGCGGAGAGCGCAGTCATCAGGAAGTTCCTGTTGACCTCCGGCGTTACGATCGTGATGCCCTCGGCGACCACCGCCGGCAGGCCGCTGGTGTGGTCGAAATGGTGGTGCGAGATGACTCCATACCGGATGGGCTTGTTGGGAATGACCTTTTTCGCCTCGGCGAGGATGGCCTGCGAGCGCGCCTCGCTCTGCGGCCCCGGCTCGAAGAGCAGGATGTGGTCGGCGAACTCGATGGCCAGGGCATTGTAGGCGCCGTTGATCCGGAACACGCCATCGGCCAGTTTTTCAGACGTCGGGCCAGCTGCCGCCGGAGCGCCGCCAGCGGGTGCACCGGCACCGCCGCGGCCGCCTGCAGGAGGCGTCAGCAATTGCTGGAGATTCGCCGGATTGGCGTCCGCGCCCAGGATGTAGGCACTGAAGGTCGGCCAGCCTCCCCGTTTTTGGACAATCTGTGCGGGGAACTTCAAACCGTTGGCGCCATTGCGATAGTAGGAATACTCGGTCTCAATCAGCATGTCGCCGAAGATGGGGTTTTCCACCCATGTCTGGACCTTCTCCACCAGGTTTTCCCGGTTGATGTAGCCCACCACGCGGTAGGGTTTTCCGCCCGGCGATTTCACGGGAGCGTCAAAGGTGACCACCTGGTAGAGTTTGGACGGCCGTACCGTGGCCTTGTTCGCAGCGGCACCCTTCAGAAATCCCCATGGCGTGATCCAGATCTCCAGCTGCTGTGCCCAGGCTGTGTTCTGGGGTGTAATGTTCTGCTGGCCGGGAGCGAGTGCCGCTACGCCTCCGGTCACCGGCACCGCATAGCTCATCCAGGTAGCGCGCGACGCTGGCTGCGTGAAATCAATGGTGCGGACGTAATCGTTCGCGCCGGCCATCGGCCACGGCTGGTTGGAGTTGTTGTTCTGCCCGAGATTGCCGTTCTGCGCGACGCCATAATAGTGAATCGAATTGAGCCCCTCGACTCCCATCGCTTTGGAGGCATTGTTGACCACTTGAGCGGCGACCGTTTGCGACAGCACTCCGGCCAGTCCCAAGCTGATCATCCAGGTTTTCTTCATCAGTTCCTCCCGCCGGATCTTCCTGACCCGGCCGATCCATTGTCGCGCTAGCGCGGGCCGGATTCAATCGAATCGTCGCGGCATCGGACGAAATAGGGATAATAGATTGGACCTGCAGATAGACTTCGGGAGGAAACAGAAGGATGCGACGAAAAGAGTTTTGGGGTGTGGCTTGGACCATCGTGCTGAGTGTCGCTGCTACCGCGCTGGTTGCCCAAGGCCCTCCGGGAGGCGGACGAGGCGGCCCCAAGGCGGGGGCCACGGTCGAAAAGATCCGGCTGTTGAAACCGAACCTCTATATGATCACCGGCGGCGGCGCGAATACGCTGGTTCGGGTCACGACCGAAGGACTGATCGTGGTGGATACCAAGAATCCGGGCGACGAGAACTATAACCGGGTGATGGAAGAGATTAAATCCGTCTCGAACCTGCCGGTCAAATACGTGCTGAATACGCACCATCATCCGGACCACGTCGGAACCAATCAAAAGTTCATCGACGCTGGGGCCCAGGTGGTGGCGCTGGAAGCCTTGAAAGCCGACATGGCCAGCGATGCCCGGACCAAGGATATCCCTGGCCGGCCGACGGTGACGTTCGCCAAGGATTATGACTTGAAATTCGGGGGCGCGGAAGTCCAGGCGCATTCCTACGGACGCGGGCATACGGGCGACGACACCATGGTGTACTTTCCCGATCTGAAGGTGGTGATGGTCAGCGACCAGATCACCGATGCCACACCCATCGTCGATTTTGCCAATGGCGGCAGCGCCGTTGAATGGACGCAGATCCTGGATGGCGTCCTGAAGCTGGATTTCGAGATGGCGATTCCCGGCCGCGGCGAGCCGAAAACCAGGGCCGAAGTGGAAGCCTACCGGACGAAGTTCGCGACGCTGATCACCCGCGCGAAGGATGCCATTAAGGCCGGCGCCACCAAGGATCAGCTCGCGGCGCAGGTGAAAACCGACGATCTGGGGTGGATGTTCAACGCCGGATTTTACGGCTCGCTCTACGACGAACTCACCAAGAAATAACGCGCAGCGCGTCCGTGAGATGGCAGCGACGATAGAATGAGGCCTGATGCCGTGGGCTCGGATTGAAGGCGCCGCATATTGGATTTGCTTTGTCGCCGTATTCCTGGCGATCGCAGTGTGGGAGTCGTTCCAGCCGAAACGCGAGCTGTCGATCGCAGCCGCACGGCGCTGGAAGAATCACGGAATTCTGCTGATCATCGCCGCCAGCATCTTGACGCTGCTGCTGCGCGTAAGCCCCGTCGTATTGTCGGTGATGGTCGCGGGCAGCCGCTTCGGCATCCTGAACAAGCCGTGGGCGCCGCTGGTCGTGCGCGGCGCGATCGCGGTGGTGCTGCTCGACATGCTGCAGTACTGGATTCATTGGAGCTTTCATCGCGTCCCGTGGCTATGGCGGGTCCACCAGGTCCACCACTCCGATCCGGACTATGATGTTTCGACGGCGGCTCGATTCCATCCGCTGGAGGTGCTGTTCTCTCAGGGCGTTCGGCTGGGAGCGATTGCACTGCTGGCGCCGCCGGCCGCCGGCGTGTTCATCGCTGAACTTCTGACGGTTATCCTGAATCTGTCGGCGCACGCCAATGCGTCGCTGCCGGCGCGGATTGAGAAGGCGGTTCGCACCATGCTGATCACCCCGGACTTGCATCGCGTTCACCATTCCCGGGATATGGCGGAGCAGCAGCGGAATCTCGGGCAGACGTTTCCGTGGTGGGATCGTTTCTTTGGAACGTACACCGCTAGAGCGTCTGCGGAAGAAGGGGCCTTCAGAACGGGGTTGAACGGACTGGAAAACTGCGACTGCCTGGGTATCGGCTTTATGCTGGCTGAACCATTTAGAAACACACCGCAAGAGGATCCGAAACTGAGTCCGGGTCCCCTTGCCTGAGTGAAACTACGATTTCTTCCTGCGCGAACGCAGCACCAGTAATCCGCCGGACAGCAGGCCCAGAGCGGCCACGCCGGACGAAGCGTCAATTTCTGGAACCTGTACCGCGCCGGCGAACGCAAACCCCGCCAGACTTGCCAACAACATCGCAATCCCGATGATTCGAGTCATTTTTCCTCCGCTGCGCCTAGCCGCGGGGCGGCTGACGATGCACCATCTTGCCAGAACGACTGGCGGTCCTGCAAGCCCAAAGTGTACTAGTAGTACCAGGGTCACCACAGCTGCCATTGGCCGAAAATGAGGACGAAGGCGGCCAGCAGCGCATTGGTCACCGCGTGGGCGACGACTGCATCTCCCATCCGCCCGGTGCGTCGTATGAGGAGGGCATAGGCAACTCCTGCGATCGTCGCCAGCAACCAACGTTCGCCGTGCATGAAGCCGAACAAAATCGAAGAGCCCAGGATGGCCAGCCAGGTCGTGGAACGAAACAGGACTGAATCGAAATCCGCATCCACAAACCGCCGGAGCACAAAGCCCCGGAACGCCAGCTCCTCGGCAATCGGAACGGTCAGGACAGCACCCAGAATACGGAGGCCAATCCACCCGTGGCGAACAAGCGGCGACGAGCTGGCCAGTGCGGCGGGCATCTCCACCGCTCGTCCAGTCATCCTGTCCGCCGCAATCCACAGCAGGAAAACGGCGACGCCGGTGGCCGGCGCAAGGATGCCGGCCTTCCAGTCCAGGAGGGCGTAGGACCGCCGAAATACCCACAGAGCGACCAGCGCGGCGAAGAAGCGGAGCGGGTACAGCCATTCGAATGCGCCCGAAGTCGCGCGCGAGATCATGCCGGCCGCCAGAATAGCGAGAAATGGGACCAGAAACGCAGCGGTGGGATTCGACGTTTCCGCCGCCGGCGCCGCGGGCGGCGAAGGCACGATGTTTGAAACCCACCGCCAGCGCCGCGCGACAATCGACGACCCGAACGCAACCGAATTGAACGCAATCCAACCGGCCTGCGAGTGGAATCCTCCCGCTGCGATGTCTCGCGCGCCGGCGTTTCCGATAAGAATCAGAGCGGTGATTCGAAATGCATTCAGCAGGAACAAGGTGACCACGGCGAGCGGCAGCAGGACCAGCGCCTGCGGGAAGCGTGATTCGTTGCGAAACAGGACCAGCCACATGCATCCGAATACCAGGAGAAGAGCGATTCCTTCGAGCCCGGAACACTCTTTGGAGATGATGACGGTGAATCTGTGGGTTCCGATGCGGAGCGCCTCCGATTGGCTCACAATATCGGAGACAAACGGACTCAGAAACAACTGCACCATGCGAAAGGTGATGCGGCTGGCCGGTTCCCACAGGGACCGGAACATCGTGGTCGCGGCGGAGGTCAAAGCGGCGGCGGCAGCGGCGTAGATCCACAACTGGCCGGTCGTGCGCACCAGATCGGACCAGAATTTTCGCGGAAGGAACGCGAGCGACGCCGAAGCAATGGCTGCCGCAACGGCTATGATCCAGGCGACCGCGGCCAGGTTCGCATCGCGCGCCGCCACGCCGGTTCCATACACCCGCAGCGAGGCGAGCGAAAAGACTCCCATCGCGGCAAAGTGCACGGCGAGCAGAATCCATCGGACCGGCTCGGGAGCAAGCGCGGCGGAAACGGACCGGAGTCCTGATTTATATCGAAGAAGCGCGAAGGTGGCAAACAGAGCCGAGAAGGCGATCGCGAATCGGGCAGTCAACGGTCCCCAGGAGTGGATCAGCGCGGCCATCCACGCGCCGCTCGGAACCGGTGTCTCCCCGTCGAGCCATAGCGACGCCACGAACGCTTCGCCGCCGAACAGGACCGCCAGTAGAAAAATGCGGGCGGCGAGAGAACGAAAATGAAACGCCCGGTCCACCAGCCGCGATTATACGGTAAAACCCTTTCGGATCATCCGAAATCACTGATGGGCGCCCATTCGCCCGTCGCGTGATACACTCCATCGAACAGGAGGTCAGCGATGCCAAAGTATATGTTACAGGCCAGCTACACGGCGGACGGCGTGAAAGGGTTGATCAAGGACACTGCCTCGGGACGCAGGGCTGCCGTAGATGCCGGCGTCAAGGCTGCCGGCGGGAAACTCGAGAGTATGTACTACTGTTTCGGCAAAGACGACGTCGTCGTGATCATGGATCTGCCCGACAATGTCGCCGCGGCCAGCTTGGTGGCGGCCGTAGGGGCAAGTGGACTGGTTCGCGCCAGGACCACCCCGCTGCTAACCGTCGAGGAAATGGACAAGGCCCTAGCGAAGAAAGTCGTGTACAAGAGTCCGGGTTCCGCAAAATAGGGCGGGCAAGTACCGTCTCCGCGGAAACTGGGGGGCGTCCGCCGGGCACCGGAGGATCTTACGTCGTGCGGCTGTATGAACCCAGCGGCGCCCTATCCCACAGTCGGTCGGTCGCGATCCGAGCGCCCTCAACAACGCACTTTCTTAACGCTGCTATCCTGAAGACTGAGAACGTTCCGGTTCACCCCAGGAAGAACCGAACACAATTGATAAAGCATTTTTCCGAACTTAATCTTTGCTCCGCGCTGCGGAACAACCTCGATAAGAACGAATTCGTCATTCCGACGCCGGTCCAGGCGCAGGCCATTCCCCCACTCATGGAAGGCCGCGATGTCGTGGCGACCGCGCAGACTGGCACAGGCAAAACGCTGGCGTTCTCGATTCCAATTATTGAAGCTCTCGCCGCCCTTCCCCGCACCAAAACGATAAAAGTCCTGATCCTTAGTCCCACACGCGAACTGGCCATTCAGATCGATGAAGCGTTCCGGCAACTCGCCCACAGCACGCGCATCCGCACCGCCGTGGTTGTGGGCGGCATGAGCGAGACCAACCAGTTGCGCGATATCCAGGCCGGGGCCGAAGTGGTGATCGCGACGCCGGGCCGTCTCTGCGACTATCTGGACCGGCGGCTGGTCGATCTTTCCCGCACCGCCACTGTGGTTCTCGACGAGGCCGATCGGATGCTCGATATGGGCTTCCTGCCGTCTCTGCGCATCATCTTCGATCATCTTCCGGCGAAACGCCATACCATGCTTTTCTCGGCAACCATGGAGCAATCGGTGGCGGGTCTGGTCGCAAGTTACGTCCACAATCCGGTGCGAATCGCGGTGGAGGCGTGCGCAGAAACGGCCGGGCGGATCGATCTCTTCTGTTACGAAGTCGCTCAGGGCTCCAAGTTTGATCTCCTCGAGTATCTGCTCAAGAACGAGACGGGTTCTTTCCTCGTGTTCGTGGCCACCAAAGAGGGTGCCGACAGGCTCACGAAATTTCTGGAGCGCGGGGGACACAAGGTGGCCTCGATCCACGGCGATCGCTCGCAAAGCCAGCGGAACAAGGCGTTGCAGGGCTTCAAAGACGGTGCTTACCGTGTACTGGTCGCCACCGACGTGGCAGCGCGCGGGATTCATGTGGATGACATCGCGCATGTGGTGAACTACGATTTGCCGCAGGAGGCGGAAAACTTCATTCATCGCGTCGGACGCACGGGCCGCGCGGGCGCACGTGGTGCCTCCTGGACCTTTGTGACTCCGCTCGAACGCTCCGATGTGCGTAACTATGAGCGCGCACTAGGGATTCAGGTGCAATATCGCGAGCTGCCGCCGCTGCCGCGGCCCATCGGACTGGTGACGGATGTGCAGGCGTTTCTGGCTTCGATGCGTACCAGCCAACCGCCGGGCGACGCGCCGAAGGCGACTACGACGCGAAGCTTTTCGGGCAGCCGCCGTCGTCGCTGAATTTGTTGTCCAAAGTCCGGGTTGCGGCAGTTGGCCTAAACGCTACCACAACGCCGCGGTGGCCAGTTTAGCTCCCTCTACGAGCGAGCGCAGCTTCGCCCAGGCGATCTGCGGATGCGTGCGACCTCCGAAGCCGCAGTCTGCTCCGGCGATCACATTCTCTTTGCCCAGCAGCGCGGCGAATTTCTGAATGCGCTGCGAAACGAGTTCAGGGTGTTCGACAACGTCGGTCGAATGCGTGATTACGCCAGGAATCAGGATCTTTCCTTCGGGCAGGTGGACCGCTTCCCAGACCGCGTATTCGTGCTCGTGCCGCGCGTTGGCTCCTTCAATCAAGTATGCCTGTGCCTTCACGGAGAGAAGAATATCCACCAGGTGCTTCAATTCCAGATCGTAGGCGTGCGGGCCGTGCCAGCTTCCCAAACAGAGGTGATAGCGGATCCGGTCCTCGGGGATGCCGCGCAGCGCATGGTTCAGCGCCTCGACGCGTACCCGGCACCGGCGCAAGAAAGCTTCCAGGCCCATGCCGATTCCGATGCGGTCCCAAAGCGCGGGCAGCCAGGCGTCGTCAACTTGCAGGATCATGCCCGCGTCGACGATCGCCTTGTATTCCTCGCGTAGCGCTTCCGCTAGAGCGAAAACGAAGTCTTCTTCCTTCGAGTAAAACTCGTTGGACCGATACACCTCGATGCTCGCGGGAGCCGTGCTCGTCAGGAACAGCTCGCCTCCGGAACCCGCGGCTGCCTGGAGCAGATCGATCTCGCGCCGCAGGGCCGTCTGGCCTGTGTAGGTGATGGGGCCAGTGCAAATCCAGTGCTTCCGCACCGTTTTGATCTGCTCGCCGGGCTCGAAGAACAGCGAACCCCGTTCGGAGGCCCACTTGTAAAAATCCGCAAACTCCTCGCGATCCTTGCCCAGCGTAACGATCGGCGGTCCCTTGCGCTCGCCCGCCGTGAATCCGCCGAAGCGATCATCCGTGAAGGACAGCCAGTCGCCGCCCTTGGTGTACTCGCCTTCGTTGATGATGTCCAGGCCGGTCTGGCGCTGGCGGTCGACAAGCTGCCGCACGGCGGCTTCTCCCGTCAACCCCTCGGGCGCCGGCAAGCTGCCTACGTGCGTGGTCAGAATTTTGTGCGTGCTCCGCTGCATTCGTCGATTATACGAAGGGGAGGCGGTGTTCCCATGGCAGGGGAAGAACTTGTGTGGTGCGCCCGAGAGAATTCGAACCCCTGACGCTCCGGAGGCAGACGCTCTATCCAGACTGAGCGACGGGCGCACGATGCTTAAATCCTGATCAGTGATCACCGAACGTATACCGGGCAAATACCGTCTCCGCGGAAACGAGGGCGTCCGGCGGGCACCGTAGGATCTTACGTCGTGCGGCTGGATGAACCCAGCGGCGCCCTATCCCACAGCCGGTCGGTCGCGATCCGGGCGCCCTCGGCCATGGCCCGGAATTTCGCCCACACCACGGTTGGATGGATTTCGGGATTGTAGGTAGCCTGCGATGAAAAACCGCAGTCCGTTCCCGCAATCACGTTCTCCCGGCCGACCAGCCTGGCAAAGCGCAGGATGCGCTCGGCGATGAGTTCTGGATGCTCGACGATGTTGCTCG
>DATIRX010000379.1:0-2979 GCA_035469225.1 Bryobacteraceae bacterium | reverse complement strand
ACGGCCTGCTCGGGCGTCTCGGGCAAATTCCGGGGATTCGGAATATCGCCGTTGGTCTCGAGATCGCCGCCGCGTGCGTAGACCAGGAAGCGGCCATCGGCGCTCCAGGAGATTTCGCCCAAATCCTGGCCGTCGTCTTCTGTATAGGAAGTGAGCCGGCGACCTTTGTAGTCGGGCGCGGCGGCTACCCATATGTTGCGCGCGCCGCGCTCGTCCAGGATCCAGGCGACTTTTCCACCGGAGGGCGGGGCGGAAAGCTCGGACGCGAAGGGCTGCTTGAGATACCGGTCTATGGAGGTAACGACAGAATCTGCAGCCAAGGCGGATCCCGTACCGACAAGGCTGATCAGGCACAGGACGGCGGATTTACTCATCGAGCCGATTTTCTCATAGTACTAGGGCGGCGGCAGGTCTAAAGCTCAGGGCAGACTCTGTCGATTCTTTCCCTGGAAAGGGACCACCATGCGTTTTTTGACGATCACCACACTCACTGTATTGGCCGGGGGGCTTCTGGCAGCCGCCGATTCGACATCGGTAACCTATGTCAGCGGCACCATCGGAGACTTGTCGCCCAACACCGGGGCGAGGCTGTACCTGAATGACGCGAAGTCCATGGAGATTCGCACGCCGCTGCACACCGTGCAGGTGCCGTATAGCCAGATCTCGAAGGCGGAGCTGGGAACCATTCAGATTCACAGCCCGGAAACGGATGCTCTGTACAAAGTCTGGGCCCTGCCCAAGCGCTTCATGACGTCCGAATCCCAGAAGATGACGTTGGCCTTCACCAACGAAAATGGCCAGGCACAGAGCATGACGATCGAGCTGCCGAAGAAGTCGGCGTCGGCTTTGCTGGCCACCATCGAGCGCCGCAGCGGCACGGTCGCGAATGCCAACTGGTGGGGCGACGGTTACTGGAAGACCACTCGCAACAAGGACGCTTGGGGCGGAGCGGGCACGATCGCCCAGAAGTAGAAACGATCAGAAGGTTTTCAGACGGCCTCGGGCGGAGGGTGAAAGCTCCCGTCCGAGGCCGTATTGCTTTGCGAGCTAGTTATTAGTAGAAGGAGACAGACAGCTCTGTCCACGCCCACGCTGGTACCAGAAGTGAGGAACTTGCTGAGGGACAGAGTAGTCTGTCCCGTTTTTTAGTTATTGCTGCCGCGGGCCTGCTGCACTTTAGGCGCGGCAATGTAGCCCGAGATCATGTCCTTCTTCACTTCGTTCACCACGATCTCAAAGGGCTGTGTGGCGCGAGACAGCATGAATTGAACCGGCTCATTGATGGTCTTGTCTTTCTTCTCCACCAGCTTGTCATCGGCGATCAGCTCGATGGTGTAGCGATTCTTCTTCATGTCCGCGGACTTGAGGCGCATCTGAACGTCGCCGACTTTGCGCGGCGATTTTTCCTTGACCAGCTTAAACTCCGTATAATTGCGCTCGCCGAGGGAACGCAGGGCGGCCAGTTCTTTGCCGTTGGTGGCAATCAGACCGCTTTGAACGCCCAGGTCGCCGCGCGTGCTCTTCAGGTCGGCGATGGTCTTCTCCAGTTCGCTGCGGGTGGCGGCGGCGTCGGTCTTCACGACGGCCAGATCTGAGGAGACCTCGCCCACGCGGGTCTTGGTGGAATTGGCGTCGTCGCGGACCTTGGAAACTTCACCCGAAACAGCCGTAACTTTTTCGGTCACCTTGGCGGTCTGCTCTTCCTGCATCTTCTCGAGCTTCTCGGCCAGCTCATCGGCGTGTTTGGTCGCGTCGAGCTTGGCCTGGCCGGCCAGAATGCTGGCCTGGCGGCGGGCTTCGGTCATCTGCGACTTCAGGGAATCGACAGACTCGCGGTTGGTCTTGCTTGAAACGGTGGAGGTTTCGTGGACTTTGGAAATCTGCTCGACCAGGGCGTCGCGCGTGGACGCCAGTTCGGCGCGGACCTGCCGCACCTCGTAGAACTGATAGAGGGACGCTGCCACCAGCGCTACAACCGCCCCAAAAAGGATTGGTATCTTCGCTCCCGAGGAATCGGACGGATCGCTATCAGTCACAGGTGTAGTCTCCTTTGAGGGATCTCTCGTCCTATTTTAGCAGTTGCAATAGGGTACTGGGGTATTCTGGGGCACGGATGCATTGTCTCGGTAAGCGACTGATTCTGCCGGAGCTTCTGGATAGCCTGCCGCGCGAGCAGGCACGCGCCAGCCTGGGGGATCTGGTCCGCATTAATCGCCGCTGGGGAGGGCATTCGACGCTGCGCAGGCTGCTGGCGGAGACCGTCCCGGCGGCCGGGAAGTTTTCGGTTCTGGACGTGGGAGCGGCGTCGGGCGACATGGGGGCCTGCATGCGCCAGTGGTATCCGGGGTCGGCAGTAACGTCCCTGGATTACGCGGAATCGCATCTGGAGGGGGCCTCGGGAACCAGGATTGCCGGGGACGCCTTTCGGCTGCCGTTCCGCAGGGGCAGCTTCGACTATGTGTTCTGCTCGCTGTTCCTGCATCACTTCACCGACGAGCAGGTGATCGCGCTGCTGAAGGGATTCGGCGAAGTGGCGCGCACAGCGGTTCTGGTGATCGACCTGGAGCGGAATCCGATTCCGTATTACTTTATCGCCTGGAGCCGTCCTCTGCTGGGCTGGGATCCGGTGACGGTTCACGACGGGGCCATTTCGGTGGAGGCGGCGTTTCACCGCGAAGAGCTGGAGGAGCTGGCGCGGCGAGCCGGGTTGCGGAATCCGCGCGCGCGAGTGTACAGGCCGGCGTTTCGGATTGCGATGTCGGCGGGAGTCTAACTCAAGGTTCGCGGCCCGTACTTGGCCTGGCGGCCCCAAGTTGCGGCGGGACGCACTTGATACCAGGGACTCGCACTAGTACTTGCGCGCTATCTGGCTTGCGGATTTAGCTTGACCCTGGGTGCATGGAAAGACTACAGTGTATTGTTGCCTCAAGCAGTTGCCATAAGCTCGGGGCAATTGTTTTTTCGTGGGCACGTTCGCTG
>DATIRX010000378.1:0-7100 GCA_035469225.1 Bryobacteraceae bacterium | reverse complement strand
CCAACCCGCTCTACAAGAGGTCGCACACCTGCTGGTGAGCGGCACGGGCGGACTCGAGATCAGAAACACCAACGATTTGCTGGGGGGCCTGGAAAAAATCGGCAAGGAGCAGAACCAGTATTATCTGATCGGCTATACGCCTCCCCCGTCGGACGACGAAAGCTGCCACAAGCTGCGCGTCCAGGTGAGCCGTGGCGGGACCCAGGTCCGAGCGCGTCCGGGGTACTGCAGCGCCAAACCGCGCGATCTTCTTTCCGGAAAACCAGTCGAGAAAGTGCTGGAGAGCCGGGCCGCCGCGCCGCAACCCGGCAACATCGGTGCGTCCATGCAGATTCCCTACTTCTACACTTCTTCGAATATGGCGCGGGTCAATGTGGCCATGGAACTCCCCTCCGATTCCTTGAAGTTCCAGAAGCAGAAGGGTAAGCTTCACGCGGCGGTGGACGTTTTGGGCATCGCAAGCCTGCCGGACGGCACGGTAGGCGCGCGTTTCAGCGACACCCTGAAGCTGGATTTCGAGGATCAGCGCCAGGTGGATGCCCTGAAACTCAAGCCTCTGCACTACGAGAATCAGTTCGATATCGCCTCCGGGAATTACACCCTCAAGATTGTGTTCAGCGCGGGTGGCGACAGCTTCGGCAAACTTGAAATGCCGCTGGTTGTGGGCGCCTACCAAAGCAGTGAATTTGGCTTGAGTGGAGTGGCCCTGAGCAAGGAATCCCGCCCGGCCACCGATATCACTCTCGGATTGGATGCGCTGCTGATCGACGATCAGACTCCGCTGATCGCCAACGGCAAGCGAATCATTCCCTTCGGCTCGAATCGATTCAAAAAGACCGATCCCGCGGGTTTCTACTTCGAGATTTACGCGCCGCTCCTGGCAAGCGCCGCCCCCGAGAAACGTCCGGAGGTCGCGGTTCAGATACGGACCCTGGATCGTCAGAGCGGGCAGCAGAAGACGGACTCCGGAATCCTGAAGCTCAACACCTTACCGGTCAATGAGAACGGCGTGCTTCCCGTCAGTGTGACCATGCCCCTGACGCAGGTCCAGGCGGGAGCCTATCTGCTGGAAGTGCGTGCCCTGGACAGCGCCGGCAACTCCGTATTGCGGGTTGCTCCGTTCGACGTCGAGTAGACTCCCGGGCCAACCTGGGGGGCGCGGACGCATTACTGCGAACCGGCCCTCCCCTCGCCACCGCGTATTCTGAGGAGGATGATCAAGAAGTTAAACATTGAAGGCTATCGCTCGATCCGCGACCTTAGCTTGCATCTCCTGCCCATCAATGTTTTGACCGGCCCCAACGGATGCGGAAAGTCGAACCTCTACAATTCTTTGGTGCTGATCGCCCGCGCCGCGGAAGGCCGTCTGGCGCGAACGATTGCGGAAGAGGGCGGCACCCCAAGCGTGTTCTGGGCCGGAGGCGAGCGCGTCCGTCTGCAACGTAAACGTCCGCCGCGACGAGTCATCATCGGCTTTGAAGACGACGATTTTGGATATGAAATCCAGATCGGCCTGCCGTCGATGAATGAACTTGCACTGGGGACCATGTTTACCCTGGATCCGCGCGTAAAAGAAGAGTACATCTGGCCGGCGGGGACGAAGAAACGAGTCCTCATGCTGAAGCGGGATGAGCCTTCCGCATGGCTGAGAAATGCGGAGGGCAACATGATCTCGTACCCCTTCAAAATCTCGAAATCCGATTCCGTCCTTTCCCAGATCATCGATCCTCATCTTTACCCGGAGATATCGAGCGTACGCGGCAGCATCCTGGGGTGGCGCTTCTACCACTACTTCCGTACGGACAGTGAATCCCCCTTGCGGCAGCCGCAGATCGGCGTCCAGACCACGGTGCTCAGCCATGACGGATCCGACCTGGCGGCCGCGCTTCGAACCATTCTGGAAATCGGGGATGAATCCGCGCTGAAACAGGCGATTCATTCCGCTCTGGGCGGCGCCTCTCTCGTGATCCAGGCCGAGGAGACCCAGTTCAGGATGGCCCTCGAAATCCCCGGCCTGCTGCGTCCGTTGCAAGCGCGTGAGTTCTCCGATGGCCAGCTTCGTTTCCTGTGTCTCTGTGCCGCATTGCTCAGCCCCCGGCCTCCTTCCCTGCTCGCGTTGAACGAACCTGAAACCAGCCTGCACCCCGACCTGATCGATCCATTGGCTCGCTTGATCGTGGTCGCTTCCAGGCAGACCCAGCTCTGGATCACGACTCATTCCAAGAGTCTGGCCGAGCGAATCGAGGAACATTCCGGGGTGCCCAGCATTCGACTCGAAATGAGGGATGGTGAGACCATCGTGGGCTCGGTCTAGGCACAGTCATGTAAAATAGACCGCGTGCACAATCGGTCTATCCTCGGAATCTTCGCGATGGCCGCCATCGCAACGCTGCCCGCGGTTGCGGCAGTCTCCGGCGAGGCGGTTTACCAGAAGCGCTGCGCCTCCTGCCACGACGCTGGGGGTGAACGGACTCCGCCACGTGACGCGCTGAAACAATTGTCGGTGGCGCGAATCTTGCGAACGCTGGACTTCGGCGTCATGATCAACATCGCGTATGTGCTCAATCGAGAGGAGCGCGAAGCGGTGGCCAGCTACCTGGGCGTCCAGCGGCCCGACGCGCCGGTTCCTTCGCAAGCCTACTGCGCCGATCGCACCGTGAACATCGGGGTATCCCCGAAACCAGCATGGAACGGCTGGGGTCCGGATCTGTCGAACACAAGGTACACCACCACTGGCGGCATCGCGCTGAATCAGGTGGGCAAACTCAAGCTGAAATGGGCTTACGCCTTCGAAGGCGACGTGAGTGCGTTCGGCGCGCCCACGGTGCTCGGACGGACGCTGTTCATCGGCAGCGCGGGCGGCACTGTGCAGGCTTTGAGCACCGATACTGGCTGCGTCCGCTGGGTCTACCAGGCGAGTGGACCGGTGCGATCCGCGCCGGTGGCAGTGCCGAACGGCACCACGCACGTGCTGGTGTTCACCGACCTCACCGGCTGGGCTTACGGCCTGGAAGCCGAAACCGGAAAGCAGCTATGGAAGAAGAAACCCGAGCCGCACGAATCCACGCGCTTGACCGGCTCCGCGGCGGTTCTGAATGGAGTGGTCTTCATTCCCGCAGCCTCCTGGGAAGAGACGCGCTCCAGCAATCCGGAATATCCATGTTGCACTTTCCGCGGCAGCGTGACGGCGTTGCGCGCCAAGGATGGAGCGCAGGTATGGAAGACCTACACCATTCGCGAGAAGACCAGACAGCTTGAGAAAGGACCGGGTGTCATCGGCAGCTGGGGACCCTCGGGCGCGGGCGTGTGGGGATCGCCGACGCTGGATACCAAGCGTGGACTTTTGTACATCACCACTGGCGACAATTTCTCTTCGCCGCCGACCGACCTCAGCGACGCCGTGCTGGCGCTGGACCCCAAGACCGGGCGCATCGTGTGGTCCAAACAAGTGACCCCCGGCGACATCTTCAGCGGCGCCTGTACCGGCGGCACCTGTCCCGGACCGGATTACGATTTCGGATCTTCGGTACTCATCGAGAAACTGCCGGAGGGCCGCGACGTGCTGCTGGCGGGACAGAAGTCGGGCGTGGTGTATGCGCTGGACCCGGATCGCAAGGGCGAAATTCTGTGGCAGACCCGCGTCGGCAAAGGCGGCACCAACGGAGGCGTGCAGTGGGGCATGGCCAGCGATGGACAAAAGGTATACGCGGCGGTTTCCGATCTGGAGCGAAAGGCGCCTCCAGGCACGATCATCCAGGTAGGGTTGCCGCCCGATCCGACACAAGGCGGCGGGCTGACGGCTCTGCGCATAGCGAACGGCGAGAAGGCGTGGTACGCCGCGCCGGCGCCGTGCGGGGCGAGACCCCAATGCAGTCCGGCGCAGGCCGCGGCGCTGACGGCGATTCCCGGCGTCGTGTTTTCCGGATCGGACGACGGTCACCTGCGTGCCTTCACCACCGAGGACGGCCGGGTGTTGTGGGATTTCGACACGGCGCGCGAGTACCAGACTGTGAACGGTGTGCGCGGTAAGGGCGGGTCGCTGGACGGCGCGGGTCCGGTGATCGCGGGAGGCATGCTATTTGTGAACTCGGGCTATGCACGCAATGGCGGCATCGCGGGCAATGTGCTGCTGGCGTTCGCACCGGAAGAATAAGGGCCTGGTACTGGAACATTTACCGCACTACCCACGGTCGGAAGGCACAATGTTGCTTCAGGCTGACCACGATTGCGGTCGATACTGCAACTTCACTCTTCGGTGTGTGCCTCAAGCAGAAAACGGCACTTCTGGCAGAGCAAGTCATCGCTAGGTGGCTCGTCTGAACTGACTGAAGGGTTTGGGTCACTGATCTCTTCGATCAGTTCTCCGCAGTTCTCGCAACGGGTTTCCATGCAGGCATTTTATCGCTTGCCGGCCAAAGCCAAGACAGAGGTGGCTGAGGTGGCTCTGGACGGCTGCGCTTTGGACGCCTATGCGGATATCCTCTAAGTCACGGAAAGAAGTGGTGGGCTTGACAGAACTCGAATCTGTGACCTCCTGCGTGTCAATAAGCAAAGGCCACTGACATGACAAGCGATCAAACGCTACAGCGCAGGACGGAACTGTTGGAAGGAATGGACTAGCGGCTTCGAGGCAGGATGCAGCGATAGCGGTGTGAAATCGCGTAGCGGGCGGTATCACCATGCGACGCGTGGTCAACTTTGACGGTCTGTGTGGACATTCGTGTGGACAGGTCATGAGGCGAGCGTAGACTGCTGGGGCTCCGCTTGCTGGGCGGTCTGTCTCACCGTTGACTTCGCATCGAGCGCAGCTACAGCCTCGCGCTTCGCTGCCATCCGAATGTGGCTGTAGTGCTCCAGCATCTCGCGGCTTACGTGGCCCGCGATGGCCATCAGCGTGTGGTCCGGGACGCCGGCTTCGGCGAACTTGGTGATGGCGTGGTGGCGCAGGTCATGGAAGCGGAGGCCAGGCAATGCGGCCTCGATGGTGAGGGCGCGCCAAGCAGTGCGCCAGGACTGCATCGGGCGCGTGGGATCGAACCCGGAGCTGCCCGTCAGCTCATCGCCCTTCTTGGTATGGCGAAAGAGGGCGGCCGGCAACAGATAGTGCTGCGGCTCAACGCAGCCCAGCTTTCGGGCGCGATCGAGGAGCCGGGTGCATGCCAGCATCGCGTTGATGTTCAACGGCACCACTCGGGCTCCTGCATCGGTCTTGGTACTGGTGCGGCGGATGGTAAGAGTTTTGTCCAGCAGGTCGACATCGCCGGTGCGGAGCCCTTTCAACTCGCATCCCCGTGCCGTCGTATTGGCCGCCAGCAGCGCCGCGAAGTACGCGACGGTCCAGCCTGGCTTCGAGCAGGCCATCTTGAAGAGGTTCTGCTCTTGCTCCGGCGAGAGTGCCCGGCCGGGTCCTCTCTTCGCCTCAGGCAGCGATTTGAAGTCGTCCGCGATGCGCGCCCACAGTCGCGCCATACGGAGCACCATCCGCAACACCTTGGTCTCAAGATTCACCGTCCGCGCGCTCACTTTGGCGGCCCGCTTCAGTTGAAATGCCCGGATCATCTCGCTAGTGATGTCGCAGGTGCGTAAGCCGCCAAACGCCGCCTTGAGCGCCACGAGCCGTTCCTTATCGGTGCGGCGCGTCTTAGGCGCCACCCGCTGTTCCCTGCCCGCCAGCCACTGCTCGGCAGCCTTCTCGAACGCTAGCTTCGCGAAGTCGGTCGGAAGGCGGCCCTCCAATTGCGCCTGGATCGCGTCCTGACGAACCTTACCAGCCTCCCGGTAGTTCGTCTTCTTGGTGGAGACCTCCTTCCACTTGCCGGCGATCTTGAGCTTGTAATGCCAGATGCCACGGCGTTTGTGAAGGCCGTCCTTGTCGCGGGCCTTCGGCGGCGAGGCCCCGGCTCTCGTTGCTTCAGTTACGTTCATGCTTTCTTCTTTCGTTGCTCGCGCTGTCACGTGGGCACGCTCGATAATGCCCCAGCACGCTGGGTATCGCAATAGTACGCTGTGTAGCACCTACCGGCCGGGCGAGTTGAAATCCCGCCCGGGAATCCAGCTCTTGAAAGCCACAATCCAGGCGGTGGGTAGGAGAGCACTTCGTGCTCCTACCCTCCTGGTGTGGGAACTGTCTCCCGTACTTCCACTCTCTAGGGAACGGAATTACGGGATTACGCTGCCTCGCGCTCAGGGTCGTCTGCTCCCTCGGCCGCGGCCGCCGGACGCGGCAAGTAGAGCTTTTCCCGGCCCTTCCCAGGCCGCCAGTGGGGCCAAGTCTTCAGAAAGGCTTCCACGGCGTGCTTGCGGACGCCCATCGCGCGGGCCTGCTCCGCGATGAGCTGCCCGTTGATGCCCGCTGAATGGCGGGCGATGATAGCCGGGATCACGGATTCCGCGGCCGGCTGGTCTGACGCAGGCAACGTCCCCACAACCTCGAATCCACGCCCCGCGTGGAATTGCATCCCGAAGTTCTTGCCCGCCTCAACACGGGATTTGAAGCAGCGCAACGTCAGGCGAAATAACTTCCCTTCGCGCGGCGTGCCCTCCAGCGTGTAGGCCACATCCACGGAGGCCAGAATGTCGCTTGAGCCGCGATACTGCTTGGAGCGATCCTTGCCGGGGTGGTGCAGAACAATCACCGTCGCGCCTGCGTGCGCGAGCGCGCGAAACAGGTTCATGTACTTCCGGGTCTCCGTCGCGGACTGCTCGTCGCCGTCATGGAAGTGAATCAGAGAGTCAAAGATCAGGAGCGGCCGATGTTCACCGGCGAAGGCGAGAAGCGCCTCATCGCCCGGGCCAGGAGGCCGCTGTTCACACCAACCGCCCCATACTTCGAGGTTTTCGGTCCGCTCGATCCCAAGCCCAGTAAGGTTGCGTTGCACGACCGCCGCCGGATTCTCACCGTCGAGGCTGAGCACCAGGCACTGCTTCGTCGCGCGCCCCAGGAAGGGCCGGCCGTGCGCTACTGCTCCGGCGATCGCGCTAACGAGCCACGTCTTGCCGGTGCCGCTAGGTGCACTGATGAGCGTTACGCTCGTGAGAGGAATCATATCCTCGATGAGCCATTCGATTTCCAGATCGAGTTCCCAAACTGATGACAGTTT
>DATIRX010000377.1:0-10120 GCA_035469225.1 Bryobacteraceae bacterium | reverse complement strand
TTTCCTCAGGCCTCAACACCTGGCCCAACTGGCGAAATTTTTCGGACCGCATCATCAAGCCGGGCGACATGGTCTTCATGGATCTGGCCGCGTTGACCTGGAACGGCTACAAATCCTGCTACTACCGCACCTACATGGTGGGCCGGGAGCCCAGCCAGGAACAGAAGGATTACTACGCACTGGCGCTCAAGTGGCTGTACGATTCGATTAAAGCGGTCAAAGTCGGCGCCACCACCCGCGATATCGCCTCCCAATGGCCCTCCGCCAAAGAAGCCTGGGGCTACGAAGAGGAAGATCAAGCCGCAGCCAACCTGTGGGGCCACGGCCTGGGCCTGGCGCAATACGATCAGCCCGTCATTTCCCGGATCTGGTCGATGGATCATCCCATTGATATCAAGGAAGGCATGGTGTTCGCGCTCGAAACGCAGCACGGCAAGCCTTTCCAGTGGGGCGTGCGCATCGAGGAAATGCTGATCGTCCACAAGGACCGTGTGGAGATTGTTTCCAACTTCCCGGTGGAGCAAATCACGGTGGTCGATCCGATGCCGGGTTACTCCGATTACGGCAAGTTTGGAACCAGGTAAAGAAACGCTAGATGCAATCGTTCGTAGTTCCCATCACGGCGCGCGAGGCAACGGAAGCCAGCCGGTTTGGCCCCAAGGCAGCGAATCTAGCGCGCCTCGGCCAGGCCGGCTTGCCGATCCCGGACGGTTTCTGCCTGGATGCCGAGGCTTATCGCGCGCAAATCAAGGCGCTCGGTCTCGAGGCCGATGCCCATGGTGCTTTTTCAACGCACGATAGCCCCCAGGCTCGCCGGCACGCGCTCGCGATGAAGCTGGGGCTCCTGGATCAGCCGATTATTCCCGCAGTTCTGGATCCGCTGCTCGAAGCATGGCATGGGCTGAAGCACAGGACGGGCGCTTTGACGGCGGTACGCTCGTCGGCGTTGGTTGAGGATCGTTTCGGATCGAGCTTCGCTGGGCAGTTCGAGAGCTTTCTGGGGATCGAAAGCGAGGCTGACTTCATTACCTCGGTTCGGTCCTGCTGGGGCGCTCTTTGGGCCACGCGTGCGTTGCGCTATATGGCGACGCACGATATCGATCCAGGCGACACCGCCATGGGCGTGCTGATCCAGCCGTTGGTATCGGCGCGCGCATCCGGCGGCGGCCTGAGCCGGTCCCACGGGGCCTTGAGCCAAGAAGCCGCGGGCGAAGACTGCATGAATCTGACCGCCACGTGGGGGCTCGGCTCGGCGATCGCGCAGGGCGAAGTGACTCCCGACCGCTATGAATTATCGCGCGACGGCAAACTTCTGAGCATCACGCCGGGCAGGAAAGACCACCAGGTGGGCTGCATGCATCGGCAAGAACCGTCCGCGCGACTGGTCCCGCGCGCGCTGATCGCCGAACCGTGTCTTAACGAAGCACAGGCGGTCGAACTTGGACAACTATTACGGAGAGTAGAAGACCTGATGGGTCTGCCGGTCGAAATTGAATGGGCCATGGACGATAGCGGATTCAAACTGCTGCAAGGCCGCCCTCTGCACATGAGCCCAGCCACGGTTCCGGATGCCATGTGGCTCAACCGTCCGCGTCTCAACGGCCATGCGGCCGGCGTAGGCTGGGGTACCGGACGCGCGTGCGTCATTAATTGTGAATGTGAGCTTTCGCGCGTGGCGCCCGGCGACATTCTGATCACGCGGGTCGCGGGCCCGGCGCTGAGCCATCTGCTCTCGCGCGTCGCGGGGGTCGTCGCCGAACGCGGCGGCAGCACCTCGCACATGGCGTCGCTCGCGCGGGAACGCGGGATTCCCATGGTGCTGGGCGTACTGGACGCCACGCGTCGCATTCCGGACGGCTCGACCGTTGCCGTGGACGGTGTCTCGGGAGTCGTGCGATGGCTGAACTAAAACCCTCATGCCAGTTTTTATTCCGAGGAGTCGCTGATCGATCTGCAGAGCGGCAAGAAAAGTCTTTTATGGAAGGAAGAATAGATGGCCTCTCAAGAACCGTGGAAAACAGATAAATGGTTTGTCAGCCCCTGGAACTTCGAAGACGCGGTGCGTGCCGAGTTCCATTTTCCGAAGCAGATAAAGATTCACGATATCACTCTGCGCGACGGCGAACAGCAGACCGGAGTCATCTTCACCAAGGATGACAAGATCCGCATTGCCGAGGGTCTGGCGGAAGCCGGTGTGCACCGTATTGAAGCCGGGATGCCGGTGGTCTCGCCGAGCGATCAGGCGGCCATTAAGGAAATCGTAAAGCGGAATCTGGGGCCGCAGATCTTCGCGTTTTCCCGCTGCATGGTGGACGATGTGAAGCGGGCGGTGGACTGCGGCGTCTCCGGCGTCGTCATGGAAGTTCCCTCCAGCCAGCACATCCTCCAATACGCCTACCAATGGCCCATGGAAAAGGCCATTCAATTGTCGATCGAATCGACCGCCTACGCGCATTCGCAGGGGCTGGAAGTTGTCTTCTTCCCTATCGACTTCACCCGCGCCGATATGAAGTGGGTGCTCGATCTGATCCTGCGGGTGGCCAACGAAGGGCACATGGATGCGCTGGCGCTGGTGGACACCTTTGGCGTCGTCTCTCCCCATGCCATGCAGTATCTGGTGAGGCAGGTCAAGGCGCGCGTGAACAAGCGCCTGGAAGCGCACTTCCACATGGATTTCGGGATGGGCGTAGCCAACACCATCATGGCCCTGGCGGAGGGAGTCGAGGTAATCCACTCCACCGTCCTCGGATTGGGAGAGCGCGCCGGCAACGTCCCCATGGAAGAGACGGTGATGGCTCTTCTGACCATGTATGGAATCGATGTCGGCCTGAAATATGAGAAGCTCTACGATCTCGCCCATCTGGTGCAAGAGCTTTCCGGCCACGCTGTGCCCAGCAACCGGCCGGTGGTAGGCGATGCCCTTTTCCAGATCGAGTCCGGCATCATCGCCAGCTGGTTCCAGAACTGCGGCGCTCTCCAACCTACTGAGCTGTTCCCGTACCGCTGGGATGTGGTTGGGCAGCCGCCTCCAAAGGTAGTGCTGGGGAAGGGCAGCGGCATCGATTCCATCAAGGCGGCCCTGAAGAATCTCGGCGTCGAGTACACCGAGGAGGAAGCCATGAGGGTGGTGACAGCGGTCAAGGACTTCTCGTTGCAGCGTAAGCGCCTGCTGACTCCGGCCGAATTCCAGTCGATCGTTGCGCAAACTCTTCCCGAGGGCAGGGGAGCGAAGCAGGCCGCAAGCATCTGAATGCCGGGCGTGCAGTGATCCTATGAACATGCGAGCGCGAAATGAAACCGCCGCGGCCACGCAGGTACGCCGTCTGCTCGGCGTAGTGCGGATCGCGGTGGGTCTGCTGTTTCTCCAGCACGGAGCTGAAAAAGTGTGGGGCTTTGCGAACGGGCGCGTGGACCACAACTTCGGAACGCTGCATGGATTTGCCGGACCGCTGGAGGTGGCCGGAGGAGTGTTACTCGTCCTTGGGATGTTCACGCGCACAACGGCCTTTATTTTGTGCGGCGAAATGGCGGTGGCGTATTTCCTCCGGTGGGCCCCCCGCGGATTCTGGCCAATCGCCAACGGTGGTGAAGAATCCGTGATCTTCTGTTTTGCCTTCCTATGGCTGGTGACCGCGGGGTCCGGCGCTTTGAGCGTAGACTCCGCCCTTGCCGGTTCGAGCGGAGGGCAGGGCAACCAATTGCGGCAGACGATCGCTTCCTGGGAAGGCTACGGACGTTCCATACTCCGCGTCATTCTCGCCTTCACACTCTCGCTCCATGGATTCAGGCACCTGTTCGGCGTTTTTGCCGTGACCGGCGGCAGGGGCGGGGTCCCCCTGGCGCTGGATGGTTTACCCGCCGTTTTCGGCGCATTGGAGATTGCCGGAGGCTTGTGCCTTTTGACGGGGTTATTCACTCGCCCTGCCGCGCTCATCTTATGTGTGGAACTTGCCGCGGCGTACGTCTTCGACGCTGTCCCTCGCGGGCCGTGGCCAATCCGGAATGGCGGCAATGAGACCCTGCTGTATTTCTTCGTGTTCGCATACTTCGCAGCGGCCGGCGGTGGAAACTGGAGCGTAGACTACGTTCTCGGCAAGCGAAAAAACCCGAGCCGAGCCGGGTTGTGGAGTGAATCTGTACGAACTGAGTTGAAGGAGTCATCGTGAACGTCGGATCGAGGAGAACGCTGCTTTGCACGGTTGCCATGGCAGGCGTGTGCCTGCTCGGGGCAACGCTTGTAGCTGGCCAGACACAGACGGAGGACAAGCCGCTCCTGGCGGAAGCTGTCTTCAAAAACGTCCAGGTGCTCAAGGGAATTCCGGTAAACGAGTTTATGGGTACGATGGGCTACTTTTCGGCGTCTCTGGGATTGAATTGCACGTTTTGTCACGTTACGGAGAGCCTCCAGGACTGGGCGAAGTTCGCGGACGACGTTCCCCGCAAACGTACGGCGCGCCGGATGATTCTGATGGTCAACGCCATCAATAAAGACAACTTCGGAGGGCGGCGCGCGGTGACCTGCTACTCCTGCCATCGCGGCGGGGATCGTCCGAAAGTGATCCCCAGTCTGGCGGAGCAATACAGCACGCCCACCGAAGATCCGAATGAAATCGAGATTGCTGCGGGGCTGCCGGCGGGGCCCTCCGCGGATCAGATCCTCGACAAGTATCTCCAGGCAATCGGCGGAGTTCAGCGCATATCTGCGCTCACTAGTTTCGTGGCCAAGGGGACTTACGAGGGATTCGAAACGTATCACCTGAAAGTTCCTGTGGAAATCTTCGCCAAAGCGCCCGGGCAGCTCACCACGGTGGTCCATACGCAAAACGGGGACAGCACGACTACCTTCGACGGCCGCGCCGGTTGGGTCGCCGCCGCGGACAAGCCTGTTCCGCTGCTGGCGCTGACTGCCGGAGCTGAATTGGATGGCGCGAAGCTGGACGCGGAGCTGCTCTTTCCGGCACGAATCAAGGATACTCTGACCCAATGGCGCGTCGGATTTCCGCTAACCGCTATCGACGACCGGGATGTCCGGATTGTTCAGGGAACAGGCCCGGGCAAGACTCGCATAAAACTCTATTTCGACGAGGAAACGGGGCTGCTGACAAGGCAGGTGCGCTATGCCGAAACCATCGTCGGCATTAACCCGACTCAGATTGACTACTCGGATTATCGCGAGGTCGCCGGGGTCAAGATTCCCTTCCATTGGACAGTGACGTGGACCAATGGACAATCCATTACTGAGCTGAGCGAGATCCAGGCGAACGCTCCTGTCGATGCCGCGAAATTCGCCAAGCCGGCTCCGGCCGCAGTCACTCCAGCGAAAAGGTAGAGGTGCCAGTCAGATTCTATATAGGAGAAAAACATGAAAATAAGACTTTTGGGTTTGTTCGTTTCGAGCCTTACGATGCTCATGGTTTCGATGCCTGCGTTTGCGCACCACGGAACCGGCGTATCTTACGACCAGTCCAAATCCTACACCCTACCGGGGACGGTGACGATCACGGAGTTCCGTTACGCCAACCCTCACCCTCAACTGTATTTCGACGTGAAGGACAAAGATGGGAAGGTCACGCACTGGAGCGGTGAAATCGCTCCCAATGCCGCGCAATTGCAGCAGATCGGCTGGGGCAAGAAGCGCTCCGAGGCGGCCTTGGCACCGGGGACTGAAGTGATTCTTACCATCGCTCCCTCCCGCGCCGGTACGCCCGTCGGTCTGATCAACAAGATCGTCAACGCGAAGGGCGAGGACGTCCTGGGCCTGGGTGGCAACGCATTTGGACCCACGCCGGGCGAAGCGGAAAAAGGAAAGCAGACCAAGCAGTAAGGAGCGTCCCATGAGGAATCGATGCGCATATTTGAGCGGCGCGCTGCTGGCACTTGCAGCGCTCTCGACGGTTGTCTTCGCGCAAGGCGGCCGCGGCGGGGGAATCACTGCCCACAACAAGGCGAATGATAATAAGGCTTACGATAAGCACGATCTGTCCGGCATCTGGTCGCGGAATGGCACACCCGGCGGATATGGCGGCGGCGGAACATGTCAGGACTGCGGCGATCGCGGCTTCAGCAATGACGTTCCTCCCTTCACCCCGCTGGGACAAAAAATGTTTGATGCCAACAAGCCATCGTACGGACGAAATCTGGGAAGCGCGGATGCGAACGCGCACCCGGAGGAGGCCATTGGCCGGCGGCGAGCCGTTCCGCCCGCGAATGGAACCGACCCCTATCAATATTGCAACCCCATGGGTCCATCGCGCGCCTTGATTTACCCGGATCCGATGGAAATGAACGTGCTTCCCGACAAGATCATGCAGCAATTCGAGTGGGGCTACGGGGTGCGTACGATCTGGACCGATGGACGCAAGCCGCTGATGGATCCCGACCAGCAGCGATGGTGGGGATATTCGACAGGCCACTGGGACGGCGATACCTTAGTCGTCACCACCACCGGTGTCGACGAGAGAACCTGGGTCGATCATTTCGGCTATCCTCACAGCGTCGACATGGTCCTGGAGGAGCGCTATCGCCGTACAGCGTATGATGTCCTAGAACTATCCATGACCATCACGGATCCGAAGATCTACACGCGACCCTGGGTCAGCCAAACCAAGAAGTTCCGTAAGCTCGAAACCAAGATGGGGATTAAGACCGTGGATGGTTGGGGCGGACTCATGGAAGACATCTGCGCCCCGGCTGACGAGGTGGACAACTTCAACAAGCGGGTTCGCGATCCCGCGGGCGGCGTCGTCCATCAGTAAAGACAGTTCAGGGCAGGCATGCCCTACTCAGCCGGAATTGATACCGCCTTGTGCCGCGGCGAGCTGAGCCATAACCACAGACCGGTGCCCACGAGCGGCAGCAGGGCGACAGCAGAGAAGATGTCGGAATACCTCTGTTGATCGAACCAGCGTCCCAACACAGGTAAAATGATCGCCGCAACGGCGGCCCACGCACCCGAGGCGGTTCCAGCCACGAGCGCAGTCTTATCGCGCGGATAGGCGCGTGCGCCCGTTCGCAGCGCCAGCATTTGGAAGCCGCCCGTAACGAACATGCTCCAGAAGAACAGCGCCAGGACCGCCGGGGCCGAACCAGCCCAGGGCACCGCCGCTACCGGAACCGCGAGAATCGCCAAAAGCACGAACATCCACACCGGGCGTTCTTGATCGGCGGCGAACCGGTCCATTACCCAGCCCCAAAAGAAATATCCCAATTCCCAGCCGAGGGGCGGAATCCACAAGACCTTGCCGAGTCCCGCCTGCGAGAAACCGACCACTCGATTGAGATAGAGCGGGCTCAAGTAGAGGATGGGGCCGATCGCGATGGCGCCCAGGGAGTAGCTCGTCACCAGGGCCCAGAAGCGCCGCTCGAAGGGATTCGGCCAGGCCATTCGCTGAGGTTTACGTTCAGGTTTGGGCAAAAAGGGCGGGCGTGCGACGGCGCTCCACATCACCAGCCAAAGGATGCCGAGTGCGCCCGAGAGGAAAAAAGCCGCTCTCCACCCGAATGCCAGCGCGATGGGAACCACCACTGCCGGAGCAATAATGGCGCCGAGCGATCCTCCGCTGTAGGCGATGGCGATTCCGCGCGATTGGCGATCCGGCGGGAGGGAGTCCATGGCCGCTCTCAACCCCCCGGGGAACGTCGCTCCTTCCCCCAGGCCCAGCAGCGCGCGTGCCGCTGCGAAGCCGGCGAATCCGGCCATCCAGGCGTGGCTGGTGCTGGCCACCGTCCAGAGGGCGACTGCCACCAACATCCCTGCACGCATCCCGACGAAATCCAGCACGGATCCCCACAATGGATTCGCAATCATGTAGGCGATGGAGAATGCGGAGACCACTTCGCCGTAACTCTGCGCTGTAAGGCCGGTATCCTTGAGGATCATCGGCGAGAGGACCGCCAGAATCTGCCGGTCCACATAGGACAGCCAGGAGCACAGCATCATGGCCACGCTGGCAACCCACATGCGCCAGCCCGGAGCCGGTCTTCGGCCGTTGATGGCGGCAGAGACTCCCGCGTTGAGACTTGCCGCCATTGGTTTACGGTGCGCGGCGTGCGACTGCCGCCCGCATACACTCGGCCTGGACGTCCAGGAATTTCTGGTAGTTCGCCTTCCCGACGATGAACGGGTTCGGGGCTCCCGGTTTCCGATCTCGAAGTTTGGCCAGTCTTTCCTCGAGTCCGTCGTATAGCGGATGATTCTGGAGTTCCACGTCGACCTTCGCTTGCTTGGTTATCTCCTTGAAATGATCGATGGAGTGAAGATACTGCTGCAAGCCAGCGTCCGAAATCGCTCCAGCCAGCAGGATGGTTCCTCCAAAGAGTGCGGCGGTGTGCTTCTTCCCGCGGTCGGTGACTTCGAAGATCAATCCCATGGAACCCGGTGTGTGGCCCGGGATCATCACGGGGGTCACCTTCTGGCTTCCCAAAATGATCGGCTGGCCCTCCATCGCGACCAGGTCTTTCTTGGGCGGCGTCACCGGTGCGGCCGGTGCCTTGCCTTGCTTTCCGCCCTTTGGCGCGGCCGGAGGAGGGTTCAGCATGAGATCCCAGTCCGCCTGCGACAGCACGACGTGCGCGCCGTAGTGCTCCTGCAAATACGACGCTCCGCCAAAGTGGTCTCCGTGGCCATGCGTCACAAGGACGTACTTGATCTTGGCAGGATCCAGTCCGAGCTTCTTCATTCCGGGCAAAAGGACCGACTCCTCCTCGTTCGCGTACCCGGAATCGATCAGGATGATTCCATCCGAAGTGGTGATCGCATAGACTAAGGTTCCCGATCTGCCGACGGCGTAAACGTTGTCGAAGATTTTCGTGGGCTCGATCAGCGGGTCGTTCGGGCTGTTCGCGCGTGGCATCAGGCAGAAGAAGTTCGCTTCTGCGGCCCACTCGGTTCCGGCGATCTTCTTCGCTTTCTCGATGTGTTGTTTCACCTCAGCAGAATCCGGCTTCGCCGGAGCGGCAGGCGGCGCCTGCGCCGTGAGCAGCGCCGGATGCAGCATGGACAGCAGCAGGCCCGGGACTACATAAATGACCCTCTTTGACACTTCGTTTCTCTCCTTTTACTGTGCTTTAGCCAGTGGAACCAGTGATGGTGGTTGCTTGCCTTTCTTAAGCGGGGCTGGCTGGTGACCATCGCCCACTCCCGTGGTGCTCCGCATAAGATTATGGATCGTTTTTGACGCGTCATCCGAAGTAGCGACTTTGAAAAACGCTTCAGCCACGGGAGACGCCGGCTCCCGGCGCGGAATCGCGATTGCGACCACAGGGGGTTTCCCGGTCATCGGCAGCGGGATGGCTTCCAGTTTGTCGTCGTCCGCGATCATGATCCTGACCGGCCTTGGAAGAACGGAAGCCCACTTCCCGGTCCGTACATGATCCATAACCATCCAAATCGCATTGGTTACGATATGAGGAGTCTTGCTCAAGGTCTCGTTAAGAATTTCGGATTCCCTCGTGCCAAATATGTTGATATCCGGCGACAGCAAGCAGAGAGGTAACTGCCGCAAGTCCTCCCAGGAAGCTAAAGCTCGCCCCGAAAACGCGGTGCCCTTCCGTATCAGCAGCTCGTACTCTTCGGTGTACAACACGTGGGTGCGGCAGTAGCGGCGCAGCTTTGGGTCCAGATAAGTGATGGCAATATCGAGCGACGATTCTTCAAATGCCTGCTGCGTGTCAAACGCGCTCTGAATCATCACTCTGAGATTCACATTCGGAAACTGTCGCTGGAACGGAAGCGTGAACGTTTTCAGAAGCGGGATTGTGGAGCCGAGAACCCCAACGCGCAGCGTGCCGGAGAAATCGTTCCGTTGATCGCGAAGTTTCTGATGCAGACGATCGCACTCCATGGCCATGTGCTGGGCCGCTGCCAGAACCAGTTCACCTTGCTCCGTGAGGCCTTGAAAACGTTGCCCGCGCTTCACGATCTGGATCCCGAGCTCGGCCTCAAGCTGCTGAATGGCCGCGGAAAGCGTTGGCTGCGATACGTGGCACACTGCCGCCGCACGAGCGAAGTGAGCCTCCTTCGCCAGCGCGATCAAGTATTCTAGTTTCCTGCCGAGCACGAACCTTTACTCCTCCCTTGTGGCCTCATCCCCCTGCTCCGCGATGCTGTAGCTCGTTAAAC
>DATIRX010000376.1:0-4329 GCA_035469225.1 Bryobacteraceae bacterium | reverse complement strand
GGACGTAAGCTGCACCGCGCCTACTGGTGGCTCTCCACCTCGTCGATCCAGTCCGGACTCTTCAGTACGTCGCGGGGGCGGCTGCCGTCGGGCGGGCCGATGATGCCGTCGCGCTGCATCATGTCGAGAATACGAGCCGCGCGTCCATAACCCAGACGCAGCCGGCGCTGCAGGGTGGATGTCGACGCCTTGCCCATCTCGCACACTACGCGCACGGCATCCTGGTACAGAGGATCTTCTACCGAGTCGATTTCGCCGGCACCTTCTTCTTCGTCGTCGGCGGGAGGCGCGATCAGGAACGTCTGGTCGTATTCGGGCTGGGCCTGCTGTTTCCAGAAATCCACGACGCGATTGGTTTCGGCCTCGCTGACGTAGGAGCCGTGGACGCGCGTCAGGCGCGAGGAGCCAGGCGGCAGGAACAGCATGTCGCCCTTGCCCAGCAGATGTTCGGCGCCCATTACATCCAGCACTGTGCGGGAATCCACGCGGGTGGCCACGCGAAAGCTGATCCGCGAAGGGAAGTTGGCCTTGATCAGGCCCGTGATCACATCCACGCTGGGCCGCTGCGTGGCCAGCACCAGGTGCATGCCCACGGCGCGAGCCATCTGCGCCAGGCGCGTCACGCTTTCTTCCACGTTGGCGCGTTCCAGCATCATCAGGTCGGCCAGCTCGTCGATGATGATCAGCACGAAGGGAAGCTGCTCAAGCTCGTCTTCTTCCAGTTCGTCTTCAAACAGGTTGCGAGGCTGGGCTTCCATTTGCCGCACCTTGCGATTGAACTGATCGATGTTGCGGACCCCGTGCGCGGCCAGCAGCTTCAGCCGGCGTTCCATCTCCAGCACCGCGTTGCGCAGAGCGATGGTGGCTTTGCGCGAATCCGTGATCACCGGGGTCAGCAGGTGCGGGATTCCCTCATAGGGTCCGAACTCCAGACGTTTCGGGTCCACCATGATCATCCGAACCTGGTGCGGCGTGGCCTTGTACAGGATCGACATGATCAGCGAGTTCAGCATCACGCTCTTACCCGAGCCGGTGGAGCCGGCGATCAACAGGTGAGGCATGGATTCGAGCGCGGCCACTCTGATCCGCCCATTGATATCTTTGCCCAGAGCCACGGTCAGGTGCGAGGGCGAGTTCAAGAACTCCTCCGATTCCAGAATCTGGCGGAGGCTGATGGTTTCGCGCTTGGTGTTGGGGACTTCGATGCCCACGGTGGGTTTGCCGGGAATACGTTCGATCAGGATCGACTCGGCCTGCAATCCCAGGCATAAATCCTCAGTCAGCGTGGTGATGCGCGAGTATTTTACGCCGGCTTCGGGCTTGAACTCGAAGGTGGTGACCACCGGGCCGGGATTGATCTGAACCACGGATCCGTGCACGTTGAACTCTTCGAACTTGGATTTGATCTGCGCGGCCGTATCCTTCAGCTCCTGGCTATCCCAGGCGGCGCGGCCGGCGGGCTCCTGCAGGAGCTCTGTCGAAGGCAATCTGAACTCGAAACGCGGTTTGGCGGGCGGCAGATCGCGCCGGGGCGCGCGGCTTACTCTCTCGGGTTCCGGCTTGGCCGGCTCGATGAAAACCGTCCCGCGCGGCGGCGGTTCGGGCACGTGCTCCAAGGCCTGAATCGGAATGTCTTCAAACATTGCCGGGAGGGGAGACGGCGCAGGCGGGAGTGAGGGCGACGCCGCGGCCACGGCGGCGGCCGAGACCGAAGGCTGGAGCGGATCGCTGATGTGCGGCGATTGTTCCTCGGCTGCCGCCGGGGCAGTTTCAACAAGGGCTGCTGCTGCGGCCGCTTCCCCGGCCTGCCGGGCACGCTCGGCACGTTCAGCCAGGCGGGCCTCCGCGCGCTGCTGGGCACGCTCTTTCCAGCGCGCTCGCCAGACCGCGAGCCGTGCGGAGAATTTGCCGATCCCTTGGATGGGCGGCCGGAACCAAACGGGCAGGCGCGACATCTCGAAGGTGGAGACCAGGTAGAGCGAAAGAATCCAGACGGCGAACGTCACCAGGACGGCCCCCGTGAGATTCATCGCCGACATCAGGTAATCCGCCATCACGCGGCCGATCAAGCCGCCGGCGGGGATCGCATCGGCAATCGGGTGCCAGTCTCGAAAGAAACCGAGGGCGGTACAGGTGGCGCCCACCCAGGCCAGTCCCCCTAAGACGCGAGCCCAGGGAGCGGCGATCTCAACCCCGCGGAGCCATTGCCAGGCCAGCATCAGTACCAGGACCGGCACCACGTAGGCCCCCAGGCCGAAGCCTTGCAGCAGCAGATCGGAAATGGCGGCTCCTACGAACCCAGTGAGATTGACGGGTTTGGCGGAAGATGCCGCCGTGTTCCAGGAGGAGTCCAGCGGAAAGTAAGAGATGAGACTGAAGAACAGGAACAGTCCCGCGATCAGAAACACCACGGCGCCGGCTTCGTTGAGCCGCGCGTGGCGGGTAGGTCCTAAAAATCTCATCCCCCGTGGTAACGGAAGAAAGTGGCCAGAGCGATTACTATTATGCCAAATATCACCCGGTACCACACGAAGAAGCCCAGCGACCGCCGGCGGAGGTAGTTCAGAAAGAACTGAATGGTGAGGGCTCCGGTGATGGCGCTGACCACCATGCCGACCACCAGGGCCGTCCGCATATCGTGCGGAATCCCGGCGATGCCGCCTTGGTGGCGCATCAGATCCCAGGCATCCTTGGCCGCTGCCCCGGCGATGGCGGGGGTCGCCAGCAGGAAGGAAAAGCGCGCCGCCGCGGCGCGGTCGAGATTCCGCAGCAATCCGGCGCAGATGGTGATCCCGCTGCGCGAAACTCCCGGCACCAGCGCCAGGGCCTGGGCCCCGCCGATCGCCAGCGAATCCACGGAGGAGACGCTGCCCAAATCCTTGTTTCGAGCTCCCTGGCGGTCCGCCCACCACATGAACAGGCCCACCAGGATCAGCATGCTGCCGATCAGATACTGATTGTTTCGCCAGACATTCTCGGCCAGATCCTTGACCAGCAAACCGGCGATGCCCGCGGGAACGGATCCCAGCACCAGCAGCCACAGCAATCGCGGGTTCCGCTGCAGGGCCGAATCGGTGCCGATGCGCAGGCCGAAGCCCTGGCCTATCACCTGGACCCAATCGCGAAAGAAATAGACGACCACCGCCGCCACGGTTCCCACGTGCAGGGCGATATCGAAGCTGAGGCCCTGGTCGTTCCAGCCCAGCAGCCAGGGAATCAGCGCCAGGTGCGCCGAACTGCTCACCGGCAGAAACTCCGTCAGACCTTGAATGATGCCGAGAATGACTGCGTGTAATAAAGGCACGAGTTTCCAGGTTAGCGCGGAAGAGCAGGGTAGAATATCCAGCAATGGCCGTGACCCTCGTACTGGCGGTCCTGCTGGCTGGCGCGTTGGTCTATTCGCTGCTGACCGTGATCGCGGCGCTGCGATATTTAGCGGTGCAGCCGCCCGCTCTGCAATCGGCCGAGCCCGTCAGTATTCTGAAGCCGCTGGCGGGGCTGGACCTGGATCTGGAATCCAATCTTCGTACGTTCTTCGAGCAGGATTATACGGCGTTTGAGATTCTGTTCGCGGTGCGCGAGCATGGCGATCCTGCGGTCGCCGTGGTAGGCAAGCTGCAGCGGGAATATCCCGCGGTCGCGTCCCGGCTGCTGATCACCGGCGAGCCGCCCTATCCGAACGCGAAGGTCTTCAGCCTGGACCGGATGATGTCGGAGGCCGCGCATGATCTTCTGGTGATGAGCGATAGCGACATCCGCGTGACGCCGGCGCTTCTCAAGACCATTGCAGCCGAGTTTCAGGATCCCCAGCTGGGGGTGGCCACCTGTCCCTATCGCGCCGTGGCGGGATTCAGCTTCTGGTCGCGTTTGGAGGCGATCGGGATGAATACCGATTTTCTGGCCGGCATTCTGGTTGCGCGAATGCTGGAAGGGATGCGCTTCGCCGTCGGCCCCACCATCGCCGCCCGGCGGCACGTGCTCGCATCCATCGGCGGCTTCGACCGGCTGAAGGACTATCTGGCGGAGGATTTCGCGATGGGCAAGTTCGCCGCGGAAGCGGGCCACGGCGTGAGCCTGTCGTCGTATGTGATCGAGCACCACATCGGAAGCGCGGATCTTCTGCACACTGCCGCGCACCGGCTGCGCTGGACGCGCAGCACTCGCCGCTCCCGTCCGGCCGGTTACCTCGGCCAGGTATTCACGATGCCGGTTCCCTTGGCGCTGTTGCTCACTGCCTGGAATCCGGCGCTGTGGCCGGTTCTTCTGGTCACGCTGGCGATCCGGGGAATGGCCGCCTGGACTGTATCCGAGCTGGTGCTCCATGCGCGC
>DATIRX010000375.1:0-4292 GCA_035469225.1 Bryobacteraceae bacterium | reverse complement strand
TCCAACCTGGATCACTCTTACCAGCTCCTCCACGGTGAAGAACTTCGTGGCGATCGCCGGCCGGGAGTCGCTGGATGGCGTGAAGATCGCCTCCATCGGTCCCATTACATCGGCGACGGCCCGGGAACTCGGCCTAACGGTCCATGTCGAGGCGGACCCGCACACGGTCGCGGGGGTAGTCTCGGCGATCGAGTCCACGCTTTACTAATCGTCGGAGCGGGTCACCAGATCTCGTGGTACCGCCTGCGGTACCATACTCCTAGTGGGGAACGCGGCCAAGATCCTGGCGGGAATGCGGAGCAACCAGCAGGATTGGCGTATCGAGGATTTGAAAACCGTGGCTCGAAAGTATGGCATTGCTCATCGCCGACATGGCACCAGCCATGTGACCTTTCGATTTCCGGAAAGACCGCTGGTTGTGGTGCCAGCGCGGCGGCCCATCAAGCCTCCCTACATCCGGCAGTTCCTGGCGTTGGTTGACAGTGTAGAGGCAAAGTCATGAGGAAAGAACCAGTCGATCTTGAATCTTATCCGTTCACGATACGTCCCCTTTCGCGGGAGGACGGAGGCGGATTTCTTATCGAGTATCCCGACATCCCGGGGTGCATGTCTGACGGCCAAACAGCGACGGAAGCTATGCGCAACGGCCGCGATGCTTTGAAGTCCGCGCTGCGCACGCTCCGTGAGTTCGGCGATCCCATCCCCAAGCCCGGGGCATTCTCGGCTTCCAGCGGACAATGGCGCCAGCGAGTACCCAAAAGTCTGCATGCCCGCTTAGTGGCCCGCGCCGCACGGGAGGGCGTGAGTCTGAATATGCTGGTCACCGCGCTACTTGCGGAAGGGCTCGTTGGGCGGCGCTCGCGAACCAAGTAACTTCTCGCTCGTGATACAGTGTTGATTTCGCCCCCGCATGTCCCTGCAGATCTTTCTTGAAGGAAAGCTCCTCGGCGTAGACGACTGCCTCCTGGCGCTCGCGTCGAAGGACCCCGACCGCGTATTCACCGGGCGATCCCATTGGATCAGCCTGCTGAGCGAAATCCTGCCGCGAGCTTTGCTGGCCGAACTCGGGCTCGCGAAAATCCTGCTGGGATCCAGCGGAGGCAGCCAGTTCCTGGTCGTTCTTCCCGAGGAATTCCGCGCCCCCGCGGAAGCCTTTCTGGAAGCTGCCGCGAAAGACATTTCGGCCTTAAGCGCGGGCGCCCTCAAGCTGATCTGGAGCATGACGGAAAACCTCGGCGACTGGAGCGACGTCCGCAAGCGTCTGGACGAACGCCTGGATCGCGGCCGCCATGCACCGGCCGCCGAAGCCGGGTCGTCATTGTTTGCCGCCGCGGTTCCCGAGCCCGATCCCGCCATCGATGAATACTTCTCGAAGGAGCTGGGTTTTTCTCTGCGCGACGCCAGCACCGTCTATTGGTCGCCGGAATCGCCCGGCCGCATCCTCACCAGCGGCGGAAAGCACTCCTGGCCGCTGACCGGTTCCCAGGACGCGATCCCCTTCGCGCGTCATGCCGCCCCCAGCGACGATGGCAGCGAGCCTGCCTCCACCGCGGTGCTGGGTGCCCGCGCCGCCGGCCTGGCAACCTGGGGCGTCCTGCGGGGCGATGTGGACAATTTCGCCATCCGTATGCATCGCGCGCAGACCATCGAAGAACACATCCAGTTATCGGTCATGTGCAAGCAGTTTTTTGCGGGCGAACTGGAAGTGCTGTGCTCCATGCCCGAGTTCTGGCGCAAAGTCACCGTGATCTTTTCCGGCGGCGACGATTTCGCCGTGTATGGCGCCTGGGACGCGCTCATCGGGCTGGCCTCGGAGCTGGAACGCCTGTTCCGCCGCTTCGCCGAGCAGAACCTCAAGGATTTCGCGGGTCCCGAGGGGAAAACCATCAGCATGGCGTTGGCCCTGGCGCCGGCTGTCGATGCCTCGCTCGGCGCAGTATTCGAAGAGGCCGGCCAGCGTCTGGAGTCCGCCAAGTCGGCCGACAAGGATTGCATCTGGCTGCTGGGCCGCACGCTCGAATGGAAGCAGTTCTCCGAAGCCGCCACCCTCAAGGATTTTCTCGGACGGATGGTGAGCGATTTCGGCTGCTCGCCGCAATATCTTCGCGATCTGTGCGGCATCTATCGCGAGACGCAATCGAAAATGTCGAAACGGCAAGCCCGGCGTACGGGCGGCGAACGGCCCTGGCGTTATCATCGCCGCATCCGCAGAATCCTGAACGCCTCGCGCACCCCCGGATCCGAACGTGGAGATTTTCAAAAAGCCCGGACCGCTTTGATCGCCGATCTGATCGGCCGCAGCGCCGTTACCGTCAAGTTGCGGCCGGCAGGCCGCGTGGCGCTAGAATGGGCGAGGTTGTCCGCGGAGGCCTAAGAAGGGATTTCAATGGAAGACGATCAATCGCCGGATACACAATCGCCTGATACACAAGCGCCAGCTACACAGCCGCAAGCTGCTACTACCGAGGCTCCTCAGGAGACGCCCGCTCAGGAGGCGCCTCAGGAGCCAACACTGGCCCAGGCGCTGGAGGCTGCGAAGGCCAAAGCGAAGGCTGAATCTGCCCGGCGCGAGTCCCGGAGGCAGGAGGCCCTAGTGTCTAAGCATGGCCAGGGCCGCGAACCTCGGGGGGATCGGCCACCGAGAGCTCCCGGAGATAATCGAGGCGAAAATCGAGGCGGAGATCGTGGCGGGCAGGGCGGTCCGCGTCGCGATGACCGGCGTCCTGGTGGTGGCCGTGAGGGTGGCGGAAGACCCGAGGGTCGTCATGAGGGCCGTCCCGGCGGCGGCGGTGGCCGACCCTTCGACAATTTCGCCGAAATCGAGCTGGAGAAGCTGATGTCCGACAGCCTGTATCTGGATAACCAGGCGCACGCCGTGGTCATCCGCATGCGCGATATGGACAGCGGCACCAAGAGCCAGCTCCGGCGCTTGTATAACGCGGTGCGGCGGGCCGTGCGCGCTCCGGAAAACGAGCGGCAGCACCAGTTCGTCATGCTGCGGGCGCGGCTGGCCTATACCATCGCGCGCCATTCGCTGCGGAGTTTGGATGCGCTCGAACGTCTGCTGCTGCAAGTGACCCGCAAGAACGACGCGCGCGGATACGAAAGATTCAAGGATCTGTTTGAAGCCATCGTTGCTTACAACGAATAAAAAAGGTATGAGCGCACAGGGCCTGGCGGCCACCGGTAATTTCGAAAAAGAATGCCGCCGCGCTCCGTTGTGCGCGATAGAAAAAATATGAGCGCACACACTGCCCAGACGCAGTTGAAGTTAGTCGGAAAATTGATTCTCGCCGGTGAACTGCATTGCGAGACGGGACTGCACATCGGCGCGGGCAAAGGATCGCTCGAAATCGGCGGCGCCGATAACCCCGTGGTCAAGGACGCCTTCGGCTTGCCCTACATTCCGGGCAGCTCGCTGCGCGGCAAGCTGCGGTCGCTGCTGGAGAATTCGCTGGGCGTCACCGGACCCGCCGACCTGGTCTATCTGTCCAAAAGACGCGGCCAGGAAGTGCGCATCCATCAGAGCGACCGTCCCGACGACGAAATCTGCCTGTTGTTCGGCCGCAACCCCGGTCGCATGGAGCGCGTGCAGGGCGAGCCGCTCGAATCCACCGCGGCCAGCCCCGCTCGCCTGGCGGTGTACGATGCGCCGCTCGATCCCGAGAGCATCACTGCGCAGATGCGCGAAAACCTCGACGACGAGATCACCGAAGTGAAGAGCGAGAACGCCATTGACCGGATTACGTCTCAGGCGAATCCGCGCACGCTCGAACGCGTGCCCGCAGGCGCGCGCTTCCGCGTCCGCATGGTTCTCGACATCCTGTGCGAAGAAGACAAGGCCCTGGCCGCGCGCCTGTTCGAAGGTCTGCGCCTGCTCGAAGACGACGCCCTGGGCGGCGGCGGATCGCGCGGCAGCGGCCGTATCCGTTTTGCGAATCTCAAGCTGGCCTGGCGCGGGCGTGAATTCTACTCTTCCGGCGCCCAGGAAGCCGAGATCGCGGCCGGCGACCTGGGGCAGCTGCAGACCGCCATCAACGATTCCTCGTTCGCCGAAAAGCTCGCGAGCTGATTCATGCCAAGCGGTTTACTCATCCGCCTGCGGCCTGCCGGGCCGTGGCGCATCGGCCCTGATTCCGGCGACCGCGATCGGGTCGATCGCATCTAACACAGCGACTCGCTGTATTCGGCGGTCACTTCGGCCATGGCTCGCCTGGGCACTCTGGAGGAATGGATCGCCGCGACCGCCCATGCTTCCGAGCCGGCCGTTCGATTTAGCTCCTGCTTCCCGT
>DATIRX010000374.1:0-9936 GCA_035469225.1 Bryobacteraceae bacterium | reverse complement strand
AGGCCGTGGATGCGATGACCCAGTTGATAATCGTCGGCGAGATAATCTGCGATGGCCTCGAACCCTCCGATTCGTTCGAGATCCGACCGCCGGAACGCCATGGTTGCTCCCGAAGCGAAGTCCTTCACGCCAATAGCCCGCGCCACAATCATGGACGGAACTAAGTCGGTCGCAACCCCCAAAGCCTCGAAGCGGGCGGCAAGGGTATCTCCCTCGGGGCGAAACATGCAGGTAACCAGCCCGACGCCCGGATCGGAGAGTGGTTCCGTCACACGAGCCAGATAGTCGGGTTCGACGCGGATATCGGCGTCGTTCACGACCAGGATCGGGTAGCGGGCGGCACGTGTCAGATCGATCAGGGAGCCCACCTTGCGGTTGGGCGTTACGGTGGTACACGACACCAGCCGGGCGCGGGGGAACCCGGCGATCACCTCGGCCGCAGGATCTCCCTCGCGCACGCCGCACAGCAGCTCGTACTCGCCTTCGAGTACCGTGTGCGATTGAATCGCTTCGCGCAATGGCGCATCGACGCCATGCACCGGTTTCAGAATGCTGACCGCTGGCCCCTGGCCCCTGGCCTCTGGCGCCTGGCCCCTGGCCCCTGGCGCCTGGCCCCTTCGGAAGGTAAGGCACGCCACCAGGGCCATGAGCTGATAGACTCCAGCGGCGGCAGCAATCGCGAGGAGAATCACAGAGCCAGCAGCCATACTCCGCCTGCCACCAGTGCCGCTCCAATCCAGCGGCGTAAATCCACGCGCTCTTTGAGGACCAGGCGGGCCAGAATGGTTTCGATCACCAGGCTGCCGGCCGAAGCGGGGACCGCAAAACTCAAGTCGGCCACCTGTACCAGAGGCAGGAAGGCGAAGAAAGACACAGCCATGCACACGATGGCGAGAATGAGGTTCCTCTTGCGGGCGAGCGTGGCCAGTACGCGGCCCACTCCGCTGGGCCGAAAGTCATGGATTTCGCCATGCCGTTTCATCTCGTGGCTCTGCAGCAGGTCGGCAGTCACGGTGGAGCCGATGATGACGGCGAGAAGAAGCCAGGCCTTCACGTTGACTTTCCGGTATGGGGGGTCCCGAGGCCGACCAGGATGCTACCCGCCGCGATCAGAAAGGTCCCTGCCCAGCGAGCCGTCGTAATGTGTTCTCCCAGGAACAGGCGGCTGAAGATGGTGGTGAGGACATAGCCGAAGGCCGTGACCGGCAGCACAAAGCTCAAATCGGCCCAGCTCAGCAGGAACATCTTGCTGAGCAGCCACGTGATCAGCAGGCAGATTCCAAGGGTCACCCACGGGTTGAAAATGGCGCGGAGGAACGTCAGCGGCGACGACGTGATTTCATCGGCTTGACCCATGCCCCATTTCAGGAACAAGTTCCCCAGCACGTTACTAAGGACGACGATGGCCGCGAAGGCAGGCGTCTTCCATCGCAGTTGTGGACTCATCCGGAACGTTTGGCGAAGCGCTAAACTCGCTCGCCGGCTTCGCTGAGTGCCGTGGCCTTCTCGTCAGCCACGTATTGCTTGCGCTTGGAGCGCAGGCTCATGTACGACTTGGCTTCTTTATACAGCCGCTTGCGTTCGGCTCCATTGAAAATCGATTTGCGAACAATGCGCCAGGCGGCCTTGGGGCGGAAATAGTATTCGTCGTAGAACCGGTCGACCCATTCCATCATTTCGCCCTTTTCCAAAATGCCGGGATACACGACTTGTGGGAGCTGGTGCCCTTGCTCGTCGGCCATCTTGAGCTGCACCAGACCGTTGGCTTTGGCGAAATCGTAGAACTCCGTGCCGGGATAAGCGTGGGCGATCGAGACTTGGATGGTCTCGGTATCCAGTCCCTTGGCGAAATCGATGGTGTTGCGCAGGGTGTCGCGCGTCTCGCCCGGCAGGCCCACGATGAAATCGCCGTGGATCACCAGTCCCAGGTTGTGAGCGTCCCGGGTGAAGCGGCGGGCGCCCTCGACTGTCGCGCCTTTCTTGATATTCCGGAGGATCTGCTCGTCGCCGGATTCATAGCCCACGATCAGCAGCCGGCATCCGGCATCCTTCATGGCTTTCAGAGTCTCGAAATCGGTGGTGACGCGCGAAGTGCAGCTCCAGGTGAAATTGAGCTTCTTCAGCTCCGCGCACAATTCCAACGTGCGGGCTTTCTTGTAGTTGAAGGTGTCGTCGTCGAAAAAGATCTCTTGCAGGCCGGGGAAATTCTCGAGCACGTAGCGGCACTCGTTGGCGACGTCCTGGACCGAGCGCAAGCGCCAGCGATGGCCCGAATGCGTCTGCGGCCACAGGCAGAAGGTGCACATCGCCGGGCAGCCGCGCGAGGTGTAAAACGACATGAACGGATTTAACAGAAAAGGAACGTTGTAGCGTTTGAAATCCAGGTCGCGCTTGTAGACTTTCGAAACCCAGGGCAGCTCGTCGAGATTTTCGATGACCGGGCCTTCCGGAGTGTGGACAATTTCTCCGTTCTTGCGGAAGCTCACGCCCGGCAGCTCGGAAAGCGGCGTGCCCTTGGCATAGGCGGCGATCTGATGGTCGAACTCGCGCCGCACCACGAAATCGATCGCCTTGGTCGCGTTCAGCGACTTCTCCGGCTCGATGGTCACGGGCGGCCCGACAAAAGCTACTTGCAGCTTCGAGTTCGCGTCCTTCATCATTTCCGCGATCTTCACGTCCACGTGAAATCCGGGCGAGGAAGTGTACAGCACCAGCAGCTCGAAATCCTTGGCCATGGCGACGGTCTGCTCGATGGAGATCCCGTGCGGCGGTGCGTCCACCACTTTGCTGTCCTCGAGCATGCCCGCCGGATAGCACAGCCACACCGGGTACCAATACGATTCGATTTCGCGCGTAGAGGGCCACCGCGATCCGGCGCCGCCGTCGAAGCCTTCAAACGAAGGCGGGTTTAAAAAAAGTGTTCTCATAGGTTGAAATTCCTTGGGTTAGGGGACGCCAGCACTGTTGGAAGCCTGTTCATCCTCTTGCCACGTCGGGTTACTGTAGTTGGCCGTCAACTCGGCTTTCCCGACCACGCGTACATCTACCGTACTCTGCAGATGCTTCAAAATCGATATGCCGTTGCGCATTTCGTAATCGCGCACGAAGCGGATACTCTTCAGCCAGGCAGATCCGCTTTTGACCATCTGACCGGATTCCCGCAGAGGCATGCCGGTGGCGCCATCCAGCCACAGCTCGCCTTTGAACAGTCCCACCGCTTTGCGCTTGGGGGTGAGCGTGAAGATATAGGTCTGGTGCTCTTCCTCGGTAATGATGGCATTGATCTGGAACTTGTAATTGGCGGGCGTAATCCCGATCGACCCTCTCTTGCGCTCGTCCTGCTCCAGCTCTAAGTACTTGCCGATAACTTCTTTCTTCACAACAGGATCGCCGATGAACTGCCCGATGGGCTGGAAAGTGATCTGGCCGATCTTGGTAATCATCCTCAAGACCTTAAGCTTACCCTTCTTTTCAAGGCTGGGAAGCTGGGCGTCGATATCGACCTCCATGCGGGCCCCCCGCATGGCTTCCTGCTGCGCTTGCTGTGCCGCGAGATAGCGCTGGATGACATTATTGAGGTTATCGGGAGTTGCGTAGTTTGTTGGGACGTCGGCAGCGTGAGTGGCTACTGTGAGCACCGCGGACGCGAGCAAAAAGAAAGGTAGACGCACTAACGATGCCTTTGCGAGCGCGAAAATAAGCAGGCGTATGGTGCTTATTGTAACAAATCCGCCGGAAAATGAAGACGTTGCGGTTGCCCCAGCCATGCCTGGGACTCGAACCACAAGCTGCGGCCGTCGGTTCGCGCCGTCACCAGCCCATCCAGATCCGTTCTGAGGACCGCCGAGTGCCGGGCCGAGATTCTCGCCAGGACCTCCGGATGCGGGTGCCCGAAGGAGTTCTCAAATCCCGCCGAGACCAGGGCGACGGAGGGCGAAACGGCATCGAGGAAAGGCTGGATGCTCGAAGTGCGCGAGCCGTGGTGGCCGACTTTGAGGACGTCGGCGTGGAGAGCGGCGCCGGACGCCACGAGTTGGGCTTCAATAACCCGTTCCATGTCGCCGGTGAGCAGGAAAGATCGGGACCCGTACTCGATTCGAAATACCAGAGAGTCATTGTTGCCGGGCTTTTCCGCGGCGTAATTGTCGGCCGGGGCCAGGACTTCGATCCGGGCGCCCGACAGATCGAAGGGCCCGGAGGGCCGCTGCCGCAGGGAGGGGATACCCAGGCGCCGGGCATGTTCCAGTAATTCGGGGGGCGGATTGGCGCCCGTCCACAGAACCCTTGGCCTGAAATTCGACACGAGGGCGGCCAGGCCCCCGATGTGGTCCTGATGGGCGTGCGTGACCACCACAACATCGATGCGGCGGATGCCGCGGCTCCACAGGTACGGCGAGACCACGTCCTCGCCGATATCGAGATTGGATTTGCGCTGGCGGCCGTAAACCAGCCGTCCGCCGCCGTCCACCAGCATCGTTTGGCCCTGGGGCAGGACCACCAGAATGCTGTCGCCCTGCCCGACATCGATCGCGGTTACTTCCAGCGTGCCGGTGGCCCGCGTGCGGAGCCAGGGCTGCCAGAGGAGAAGAGCGAACAGACCCAGAACGGCTGCGATCGCCGGCAGTCTCCACGCCCGGCGCCGGATCAGAATGGCGCAAGCGATGAGAGCAGCCACAAAGGACCAGCTCAGCCACAGGGGTGGATCGGGAACCCGCCAGGCCGGCTCAAGATTGGCGTGCCATCCCGCAATGCGAGCGGAGAAACGCAAGAGCGCGCCGGCCAGCGATCCGGTCCAGCGCCACCCGGTGAAGATCGCCAGGAAACCGAGGGGAACCACCGCGTTCATGGCCGGCACGATTAACAGGTTGGCGCTCAGGCCGGTGAAGGAAACGCGATGAAAATACTCCGCCATGGGGAGCGCCAGACCAATTTGGATAGTGGCCGAGATGACCACCATCTCCAATACGAAAAGCGCCAGGCGAAGCGCGGCAGCGATCGATTCCTGCGCCCATTGCAGGGGGAGACGCGTCCACAGCCACAGTGTTTCCGCCGCCAGGCGGACCTCCACGCGAAATTGGGCGACGCGAGACGCAAGGTGCGCGTCCAGGTCCGTGCTGGCGATCCCGCGGAGACCGTAGGAATAGGGCGCCGTGGTCGATTCAAGCAGTGGCGCGGCCAGCGAGCCTATGGCTGCCACCGCCAGGAACGATAACTGGAAGCTCGCCTCGAAAATTTGTTGCGGATCCCACGCCAGGTACACCAGCGCCACCGCAGCCAGGAGATTCATCACGCGTGCGCGCCGAAAGCAGGCACGCGCCAACGTGTACAGCGTGAATCCGCCAGCCGCCCGCACCACGGGAGCGGAGAATCCCGAGACCAGGGCGTACAGCCAGGCGGACGCCGCCGTCGCCGCCAGGGCGCTCAGCTCGGAAACGGGCAGCCAGCGCAGCAGAAACAAAAGCACCCCCGCCAGGACGGTCACGTGCACCCCGGAAATCACCAGCGCGTGAAAAGTGCCGGTGCGGCGGAAGTCCTCGGTCCAGATGCGATCCAGGCGGCCTGTTTCACCGATCAGAATGGCGTCCATCATTCCCGTAGAATATCGGCCCGTCGCGGATCCGTTTGTCGAAAAGAGCCGATCGATCCGGTCGAGAGCCGCCGTGCGCAGCGCAAAGATCCCCGCCAGAAAACGCGAGCCGCAGCGGCCCGGCAGCACCGTCACGGCCGCATTGCGCGACATGCTGGCGGTCCAGAAGATGTGCTGGCGCGCAAGATAGGCCGCGTAATCGAACGCGCCGGGATTGTTGAAGTTGTGCGGCCGGCGGACGCGCGCTTCGATCTCGACTCTTTGCCCGTAGGCTAAGCGCGGGGGGAGAGGGTCGCCCTCCTCGATCGGAAGCAGCACGTGCGCGCGAGCCCCCGGTTCCAGCTCCAGCGTGAACTGAGCGCGATCTTCGGCCAGCACCGAGGGTTCCACCACGCAACCCGCCAGGATCACGATTTCTTTGGAGGTCGCGTCGATTTCCGGCGGCGGACCCGGCCGATGCCAGGCGCCCGCGAAGGCTCCGGCCAGCAGCATGAACAGCAAGACCGCCGCCCGCTTGATCCAGACCGAGGCGGGCAGAGCGGCCAGGATCGCTACGGCGGCGCAGGACAGGAATGCCTCGCGCGTGCTGAACGGGAACGCCTCATCCAGCAGGATTCCTGCGGCGAACGCGACGAATGGAAGGATCAGGGGTTCCCGCACCGTGGAGATAGTTTCCCCACGGCGCCAAAACTCTCTGAGTTATGTGCCGCTCTCTACCGTTCGCGGTTCTGTGCCTGCACCGAACCGCGCGCGCCGGCAAGCGGCCGTATGGCTAGCGCGGAACGGACTTGGCGTAGACTTCAATCTTGCCGACGTCCGCCCAGCCGCCGGGACCATGGCCGCTGCTGGGCATCAGATCGACGAATCCGATTTCGTCCACTTTGCTCAAATCAGGGTTGTTGATCCAGGTGCCGGAGGTCACCATGCGCGCGGGATCCACCCGCAGCCAGCGAACGTCGCTCACTGCGAATTCGCTCTCCAGCCAGTCGGTGACCGAACCGTCGGCACGGTCGCCCACCAGCCACATCCCCTCGGCGGTCTTGATGAGCGGGCGAACCTGATGGAATCCGGACATCTTCGAAACCAGCCGGATGCGCGCCAGGCCGGTGAGGTCAGCATAGGCGTTCTTATGCTTCAACGTGAACGCGCAGGGCGTGGTGCACATGCCGGTCCACAGATGGATGGGATTGGTCTCATCGGTGGCGGCGCCGGTCATCAGTATCTCTTTCCCGGTGGGGCCCAGCAGGCTTAACGTCAGATCCGGATTCGCCACGGCTTCGGCAGGAACCACGGGATGCTCACCGCCCGCGGGCGTCTGCTTCCACTCTTCGCGGAAAAACAGTGGAGGACGGGACGGGCCCTTCCCTTTGCCGGCTTTCGCGGCACCCTCGGGCCCTTTGGCGGCCTGCTGGGCACTCGCGGTAAAAGCAGCAGTAAGAACCACCCCCAGAATCAGCGCGGCATTCAAAATCGAAAGTGTGATCATGCGTCGTGACATGGCAGAGCCTCCTGAACGGCTGCCAGTATAACAAAATAGCGCGGGTTAACATAAGAGCAAGGTGCCTGGCAGACTACTTTTGGCTGTTGCTGTGCTGGCTTCCTCGGCGTTCGCCGCGGATTGGACCGAATACCGCAGGGGCCCCTTCCGCGTGATCAGCAACGCCGGCGACCGGGCCGCGCGGGAGCGACTGACCGAGATGGAGCAAACCCGGCACGTGCTGGCCGGGATGTTGGGCAAAACCGACCTGCAATCTGTCTGGCCCATGGTGTTGATTTTGTTTCCGAACCAGCGGGAGTACGGTCCGCGGGCCGTCGCGCAGCCCTTTGTTCCAGGCGGGTCGTCCGATCTGAGCGCGTGGGCCGGCGATACGCCGCAGCCGCAGGATTGGCGCCGCGAAATCATGCGCCGCCTGATCGCCGACAATGCTGGTCCACTCTCTGCGGTCACAGTCACCGCTTTGTGCGACCTGTTTTCGACCATCGAAGTAAACGCCACGCGCGTGAAGCTGGGCGCCCCGCCGCCCGCGGGCGCGCTGCCGCCGGATCGCTTGCGTGCCTGGGCCAAGATTCAGCTGCTGGCGACCAACCCGGAATACGCCGGGCGTTTCCGCGTGTACCTGGGCAATCTCCAGCAGGGCAGTGACGAGAGCGTCGCGGCGCATAACGGATTCGACCTGACTCTGGAAGAGCTGAATCGCCGGGTGGACGCGTACTTCCGCGCGGGCGTTTTCGAAGCGTCGCCCATGTCGGGCGAAGCCCTGAATCCCAATCGCGATTTCATCGAGAAGCGTCTTACCCCATCGGACGTGGACGATTGGCTGGCCGAACTGAAGGCCGCCGGCAAGACGTTTTCCCCGGTCAGCCCGCGGGGACTGGCGGCGGCAGGCACGGCCGTTTCTCTGGAGCAGGCGGCCCAAGCAAATCCGCGCTGGGCCGAGCCGCACGTTCGTCTGGCGGCACTCGAGACGAACCAGCTGGTCAAGGTCAGCCGGCTGAAAACCGCGACCACGCTCGAGCCCAACAACTCCGCCTACTGGCAGGCTCTGGCCGAGGCCCAGGCGGCCGCCGAACAGCCCGCCGAGGCCGCAAAGTCCTGGATCGCCGCGGAACGCACCGCGCCGAGCGACGCCGAGCGCGCGCGCATCCATCAGATCCGCATGGACGCCGAACAGCGCCGCACGGATTTCGAAATCGCCACCCGGAAACGCGAAGCGGACGAACGGGCCGCCGACCTCCAGCGCGTGAAGGACCAGACGGTGGCCGAAGTCCGCGCGGCCGAGGCTAAAGCCAATCGCGAACAGGGCGGGCTCAAATCCGGGGCTGCTCCTGTGCCGTTTTCGCAGCTCTACGGCGGCGAAACGGTTACCGGAACTCTGGTGCAGGTGGATTGCCTGAACGGCCCGCGACGGCTGACCATCCAGAAAGGCGCGAGCGCTACAGTGAAGGTTCTGGTCCGCAGCACCGAGGGCTTGAATGCCGCCGATTTCACCTGCGGAGCGCAGAAACCGGCTCGTCAGGTCATGGTGATCCACGACGCCAAGCCGGACGCGACACTGGGCACCATCGGGAACGTTCACACCTACGAGCTGCGCTAATGCAGGGAACGCCGCCGCGCATTCCACTGCGCTGGATTGCCGTCGGCGTTTTCGTATTGTCCTCCTCGCTCAATTATCTGGATCGCCAGCTTTTGGCAGCCCTCGCGCCGACTCTACGGGGCGAATTCCAGTGGACCAACCAGCAATACGGACTGGTGGTGTCGGCATTCGCGATGGTCTACGCGCTGGCGGCCCCCGCGGCCGGATGGTTCATCGATCGCGTGGGACTGAATCGGGGCGCCACGATCTCCGTAGCGCTCTGGTCCTTAGCCGGTTCGGTCACGGCCATGACGCGAAGTTTTTCGGGATTGCTGGCCTGCCGGACGGTCCTGGGCGCCGCCGAAGCGGCCGGCATCCCCGCCGCCGGAAAGGCCAGCGCCACGTATCTGGAGCCACGCGAACTTGCGCTGGGGACGGCCTTCAACCAGGTGGGTATTACGCTCGGATCGGTAGCCGCGCCCTTGATCGTCGCGGCGATGGCGCCCCGCTACGGCTGGCGGTCCACGTTTGCCTTGTGCGGCGCGCTCGGATTCCTGTGGATTCCGTTGTGGCTGTTCACGGCCAGGCGGATTCCGGCGCGCGCCGCGGGAACCGCCGCATCCGCCACCCACGCTCGCGATGTGCTGCGCGACCGGCGATTCTGGGGACTGGCGCTGGCCAACGTCTTTGTCATGATGCTCTACTCGCTGTGGAGCAACTGGACCACGCTCTATTTCGTCCAGGAACGCCACCTCACGGTCGATCAGGCCAATCGGGAGTTCGCCTGGATCCCCCCGGTATTCGCCACCGCGGGCGGATTCTTCGGAGGCCTGATCGTGTACCGATGGATGCGCGCCGGTATGGACGTGATCCGGGCGCGCATGCGGATCTGCTGGATCTCGGCCGTGATTCTGCTGGCTACCGCGGCGGTACCCCTGATGCCGCACCCGGCGCTGGCCGCCGCGGCCATCAGCTTGAGTTTCTTCTGGACGCTGGCCATCAGCACCAACGTATACGCGCTGCCCATCGATCTTTTCGGACCTGCCCATGCCGGCCTGGGGGTCGCCGCGCTGACGTGTTCCTTTGGATTGATGACCGCGTTGCTGTCCCCATGGATCGGCAGCGTGGTCGACCGCGTGGGCTTCGCGCCGGTGTGCGTCCTGCTGTCGGCGATGCCGCTGGTGGGGGTGGGTTTACTCCGATGGACGGTATCGAAATGAATATTCGTGCCGCGACGCTGGAGGATCTGGCGGCAATCGCCGCCATCCAGGCCGC
>DATIRX010000373.1:0-1541 GCA_035469225.1 Bryobacteraceae bacterium | reverse complement strand
GCTGGTAGTCACCACAGCGGGATTCAATGATCGAACCACCATCGACCTGGCGGGGCACCCGCATACGGAAGCGTTGCGAGTGACCGAGCGTTTTCATCGGCGGGACATCGGTCACCTCGACGTTCAGATCACATTCGACGATCCTAAGGCCTACACCAGGCCGTGGACGCTGCCGATGGAGTTCGCTTTAGTTCCCGAGGATGACCTCATGGAGTATATCTGTGAGAACGAGCGCGATGCGATCCACCTGGTTGGCAAGAGCGGAGAGGAGTTCCGGATTTCGGCGGATGCCCTGGCCCGGTACGTCGGCGCCTATCAGGCTCCAGGGCGCTCCGTCGCGATGGTGTCCCAGGAAGATGGCCGCCTGATGCTCGCCGAGGGGCAATCCGGGAAAACCCCGCTTACGGCCCACTCCGAGACCCTGTTCACCATGGAAGGAACGGGAATTGAGTTCCTGAAGGACGAAAAGGGCGCGATTACCGCGCTGATCGAACACTGGGTGGAAGGCGATCGGAAGTACGTTCGTCTCGATCGCCCCTAGCCGTCACACCAATCTGCTGCGCGGGCTCAACTACCGGGTGTTGTCGTGATGTTCCAGCGTGACGTAATGCCCGGCGTCCTTGTCGACGCACGGCGCGGCCTCTTCCAGCGCGTCGGGCTGCAGCGTCAGCGTGCGCGAAAGCGTCCACGGCTTTTGGAGAACCTCGGGGTCTTCCGCGGTCACCTGGTACTGAATCGTGTCGCCGACACGCCGCAGCCGTTCGGTGACGTGCAGTTTCCGGCTGTGAAACAAGCCATTGTCTCCCAGCCAGGTGTCGTCGGTGAGCCGGGTTACGTCCACCACCAGCGTGTCACCCTCCCAATGGCCCACTGAATCGCCGTTATAGGTAGCAGCGAGTTCGGGATCGGTGCCGTGGGGGCGTCCGTCCAGCGGAACCACGCGCCATTGATTGCCGGTGCTGTCGGCATAGAGAAAGACTGCCTGCTTGGGCGTATGCACGATCTGGTGCGGAGGCCCCAGGCGCGGTACGCCCGGCGGCTGGCAATGCAGCGCCGGATCTTCGTGCACCTGATTGTCGTTGAGTGATTTCAGTTTGGCCGCGAACGCGGGTTTGTACTCCGGCTGGGGATCGTTCAACGGAGCGTTGTACAGGGCGCCCGACTTTGGACTGAACGCGCCGCCAACCACGAAGCTCTCGCCGACCTTCTCGATCGTGCCGATGCCGAAGAAGTGGTGCCAGACACCATTGAGGTCGGGGTGTCCGTCCGCCATTTTGGGTGTCGGCTTGGAGGCCGCGCCGGGATTCTTGGCGGCTTCCGCGGCGTAGTTGGTTTGCGCGGGCGCGCAGAGGGGCGTCATCAGAATGGCCGCGGCCAGTGCGGTTGGCGCCAGGGCCCGGTGACTTGCAATAGCGAATACCATGGTTTCCTCCTGATGCGGCTACTTCTGCGCCTTCTTCAGACTGGGGTCCGCGTCTTGCGCAGACATGCTGAATACATGGCCGTCCGGATAGCTCAACTTGGTCAGGAATCCGTAGGCT
>DATIRX010000372.1:0-10716 GCA_035469225.1 Bryobacteraceae bacterium | reverse complement strand
GTTGCCGTTGCTCATGCCGCTGCCCCAGTACAGAACCGAGTGATCCAGGATGTTGCCGTCGCCCTCTTTGGTGGCCTTCAGCTTCTCCAGGAAGTCCGCGAACTTCTGGATCTGGTACGTCGCGATCTTGGCGTACTTCGCGAGCTTTTCCGGATCGTTGCCGTGATGCGAGATGGTGTGGTGCTGCTCGGGAATGCCGATGTGCCCGTACGCGCGGTCGCTGGCTTCATGACCCGTCATGAATGTGAAGACACGGCTGATGTCGCCCTGATACGCCAGGTGCATCAGGTTATAGGTAATGGTCATGTGATCGTCGAACGCATCCGGCAAGCCGATGGGAGCTTCGGGATTCCCGGTGATGGTGTTGAGACGGCTTTCCATGCGTACCAGCTGGTTCTCCACGTCACGAATGTTGCCGAGGTACTCGTCCAGGATGGCGCGATCGGACGCGCCCAGCGAGCGTTTCAGTTTCGAGGTTTCCTCGGTCACCGAGTCCAGCAGACTCTGCTTTTCCTTCAGGCGCGCAAAGCGCCGCTCGGTCGAATCCGTCTCGCCGAACATGCGCTCGAAGGTAACGCGCGGATTGATCCCCACCGGCAGCGGACTCTCGTCGTCGCGCCACGAAAGCGTATTGAAGAAGGTGCAGGCGAATCCGTCGCAGGCTCCCACCGCGGTGCCCATGTCCTCGGTGCCGACTTCGATCGACCGCAGCGGCGTATCGCCGCCGACCTGATCCGCGATGAACTGATCGACGGTTTTCTTCGATTCAATCTTTCCGAAAGAGTCGCCCCGCCCGTCGCGGCGGACAGCCGGACCAACGCCGTTCAGGAACGCCGAGCTGGCCCCCAGGTGGACCGACTCGCCCCACGGCGCCTTCATCTTGCTGACCGTCACCAGCTGGTTGCGGAACTGTTCCAGCGGCTGCATCACCGGCTTGAACGCGAAGTTGCTCCCCTCGGCATCGGGATGCCAGGTGTCCGGCCACACGCCGCACGGGAAGTAGACCGCGCCGAAGCGGAACGGTGACGACGGCGCCGCGGAGAGGGCCGGAATCATGGCGTCCAGGAACGGCAATGCGACCGTGGCGCCTAAGGTGCCACGCATGAAGGTGCGGCGCGAAAGATGTTTCTTGGTGATGAACATAGCTACTCCTTAGTTGATTTTGCCACTTTTACGGTCTCAGGCGGACGTTTGACAGTTTCAGCCGATTCCGGCGCTGCTTCCAGCTTGGTGCGCATCTGGAACGGTGCGCTCTCGACAATTCCCATCACGATGGAAGAGAGCCGGGAATCGTTCTGTGCGGCTTTCTTCACAATGCGGCGAACCACCGGCATGTCGCTCGGCTCCAGGCCCCGGCCCAGCGCGTAGGTCAGCATTTTTTCGGTGACCACCGTCAGGAAGGCCTCAGGCCGGCTCAGAATCGCTTCCCGCAGCTCCCCGGGACCGCTCACCTTCGATCCGTCCGCGAGTGTGCCCGCCACGTCGAGGGGCGCGCCATCGGGATCCTTATCGCGCCACTGCCCCACCGAATTGAAGTTCTCGAGAGCAAACCCCGGAGGATCGATCACGCTATGGCACCCCGCGCAGGGCTGGTTCTTCCGGTGCAATTCTAGCTGCGCGCGCACCGTCTTCGGAACCGTCGACGCCCCCTTGATGCTCTCGTCCAGCGTGGGGACATTCGGAGGAGCCGGAGGAGGCGGCGTATTGAGGAAGGTGGTCAGCACGTACTTCCCGCGGAACACCGGCGAGGTTCTGGTGGCGACCGATGTCATCGATAGAATGCTTCCCTGCCCCAGCAGGCCGCGGCGATTGGGATCGGTGAGCTTCACGCGCCGGAACTGCGGGCCGTACACGCCCTTGATGCCGTAATTCCTGGCCAGCCGCTCGTCGAGGAAAGTATAATCCGCATTCAAGAGTTCCAGAGTACTGCGGTCTTCGCGCAAAATGTACCCGAAGAAGAGTTCGGTCTCCTTGCGGAATCCTTTACGGGTATTGTCGTCGAAATCGGGGAACAGCAGCAGGTCGGGAGCGACCTTGGCCTCCAGATTACGCAGTTGCAGCCACTGTCCGGTGAAGTTTTCGACCAGGGCGTCGGTGCGCTCGTCCTCGAGCATGCGGTGCACCTGCTCGGCAAACACCGCCGGCTCGCGCAGCCGCCCGGCCACAGCCAGGTCCAGCAGTTTTTCATCGGGGATGCTGCTCCACAGGAAGAAGGACAGGCGCGAGGCCAGCTCGATATCGCTCACCGCGTGCGCGACTCCGGGGCGGGCATTGGGCGGATCTTTCTCGATTCGGTACAGGAAGTACGGGCTCGACAGAACGCGCGCCACCCCGGCGCGAATGCCATCGTCAAAGTTGCCTCCGTTGCCGCGCGACTTCTTGTAGAAAGACAGGGGCGCCTCGACGTCCGCGGCGGTCACAGGTCGCCGGAACGCGCGGCGTGCCAGATTCGAGAGGATCTTGGTCGCGCAGGCCGTCTCTTCCGCACTCTGATTCGCAGCTGCTGCGCTCGAACTCTTCGCCGGGGGATGGCAGACAAACAGCCGTTCCCGGCTGGGTCCTTCCCCGACGCCGCGCACGTTGTACGGGCCGTCAATAGACACCGTCCGGAGCCTCGGGATGCCGCCGATCATGTGAACTTCCTGGCTATCGCGCCGCGCCGGCTCCCACACGTCCTGCAACTGGACCGGCCGCTCTTTCCACGTGAACCCGACATCGTGAGGACCAGCCGTGACTCGCACGCGTCCCGTCATTCTCTTGTCGATAACGGGCTGCGCGGCGGCCAGATCGGCGGCCTGCATCTCGTGGTCCTTGGGACCGCCGATCGGCGCCGTATACACTTCGGTGCCATCCACGGTGATCACGAAGGTGTGGGGCGTCTCATTTCCTTCCACGCCCGCGTAGCCTTCCTGGACGCCGCGGACCAGCCGGCCCGACAATTTATACTCGGCGTCCGCCGGAAATACGTGACGGACCACCGTGCCGCCCATGGTTCCCAGCGGCAGGCCGTCGATATATCCGTTCTGGCTGAATTCGCGGCTAATGGAATGCTCGGTGGTCCCGGGCTTCACCTGGGGATCGCCCACCGCCATCGCGGCCACGCGCTGGGCAGCCGTCAGGTAACCCTCCAGGAGCAGTGGCGAGGTTTTGAGCGATGTCGCAATGTTGTCGAACCCGAACTCCGCGCCGTCGGTCGGCAGCAGATCGGACACGTCCAGGTCGACGGCCAGAAGATCGCGGACCGCGTTGGCATACTCGGCGCGATTCAGGCGATGGACGACGAAGCGGCCCGGAGTGCTCTTGCCCTCCCAGGCGCGGTCGAGCGAGGCGGCCAGCCAGCTGGTAAACCCCGCGTACTCGGCCTCGGACGGGCGCGGCATGCCGGGAGGCGGCATCGCGCGGACGCTCAGCTTCCGAAGCACTCTCTCCCAGGTCCCCGCATGGCCCAACAAATCGTCGAAAGCGGCCCCTTCGAAATTGACCGGACCCTCCGGCGTAAGCACGCCGCGGGCATTGTGGCACCCCACGCAGTACTTATTCACTAACGCACGATACTTGGCTGCATCCGCGCTCGCGCTGGTTGCGGACGGCGGGGCAGAGGTCTGTTTCGAAACCGTTGGCCGCGAAGCCGGTTCGGTTCGCGTGCCGCTGCCGGTCTGCGCGATCAGCGACGCACCGACACCACAGGCCAATGCCGCCGTGATGCCGGTCTTCCACGCTGTGTTCTTCGAGATCTTCATGGGGCGCTGGTCACCGCTGCCTTTGGACCGTCTTTCTTTTCCTTATCGTCCGTTACTTTCTTGTCATCTTTAGCCGGCAGAGGCGGAGGCTGAGGTGCCGGATCGTTGGGACCCAGGTGCATCAGTTCCCGCAGGGCCGCGACGACCTCTTCTTTCGAATTGCGCTTCGGCTTGTAGATGTCCAAGTCGCCCATGTCGGCGGGGTTCGGCTTTTTAGGTGCCTCGGCCAGAAGCAGGGGCGTAAGATTATCCTTGTTGACGGCGTCCAGCTTTGCCCCGGCCGCTGCCAGCGCGCGAATCATCCCTACGTGCTCCTCTTGCACAGCCTGGTGGAGCGGCGTTGAGCCATCGGCTGCCTTCACGTTAGGATCGGCCCCGGCTGCCAGCAGCAGCTGGAGAGCCTCCAGCGGATCGCGATTTCCGGGCTCGCGGAAGGTCGGCGGACCAATGCGGGTGAATCCCGGCCCCCCGGCGATCGGTGCGCCATTGCCGCCTTTGATGGCGGCCATCACAGGTGTCTTGCCGGCGTTGGGGTTCGGGCGGCCAGGACCCTTGCCGTCCTTGGGTTTGATGTCGCTGGGAGTCCACTCGAGCTTTGCGGCATTAGATCTACCGGGGGCCAGCATCAGTTTCAGGACCTCCACGTCGGCCGCTGTCGCAGCGCGGTAAAACGGCGAGCTGTTGATTTGCGCGCCGCAGCACAGAGTGGTCGAGTGTAACGCGCCGACGAACGGCTTGTTCACATCCGCCTTCAGGTCCAGAAGCACCTTAACCAGAGCCAGGGCGGTCAGATTGTTCGGATGGTTGGGCTGCAGCCGTGCGCCGTCGTGCGCGCGCATGTCGGTGGTGGCGTCGTGCATGTCCACGGCGAAGAACAAGGATCCGTCGTTGGGGTCGGCGCCGAGATCGAGTAACGTCTTGGCCAGATCGAAGCGGTCGTTGACAATGGCGACGACGGTCGCAGTCGCGCCATCGGCGTTGGTCAGTTTCGGATCGGCGCCCCCGGCGATCAGCGCCCTGACAACATCCTCGTGTCCGTTACGCGTGGCAAACATCAGCGCGGTAAAGCCACCGGAAGGATGGTCCGCGTTTTTGCGCTCGGTGATCAGGGCGACGTGCGCCTTCAGGTTGGGATCCGCGCCCGCGGCCAGCAGCGTCTTTACCACTTCCAGATGACCTTCGGCCGATGCCCACATTAACGCGGTCTCTTCCTGAAACGGATCCACGGCGTTGACGAAGGATCCCTTCGAAAGCAGTAATTTTACGGCGTCCACGCGGCCGGTGCGCGAGGCAGCCATCAGCGGCGTCTCGCCTTCTGCGTGCCAGCGCGTGGGCTCCGCTCCCGCCTCGAGCAACGCTCGCAGGACCTCGACGTCGCCGTTGCGGCTGGCCTGGAGAAGAGGGGTTACGCCGTAACGGTTCGCTGCGTCCACCGCGGCTCCCGCCGCCAGAAGCGCCTTGGTCATTTCCGCGTTCGAATGGTAGGCCGCCCACAGGAGCGCGGTGGAGCCGTCGTTGGCGGCCGCATTGACATCCGCGTGCTCCTTGATCAGCTTGCGCACCGCAGGCAGATCGTCAGCCTTGGCGGCATCCGCCACAGCGGCCCTGGAAGCTGCATGCAGAAGGACGCTGGGTTGCATTAGGACGAACCCAAGTAGCAGCGGCAGGCTCCGCCATACGCGCCGAACGGGTCTTGCAGTCGATCTTCTGGCCAGTTGCATCGCTACGCCTCCCTAACACTCGCATAATAAAGATATATCGCCCAAACGGGCGGCGCAAGGGGCACCCGTTTGGCCACCCCGACCTCGACCCAGGGGTTACCCCGCCCTCCAGCCCCGTCATTCAAAGGATGCGCGCCACGCGGGCTTTTGACGATGGTTTCCCCTAGATGATTGACATGAGGCAAAATCGGCCGTAACATTACATCAAGCATCTATGGGAAAGACCAGTCCGGGCGAGCTTCTTCAAGGAACACTTCCGCTCATTATTCTGCGAATCCTGCATGCAGGACCGAATCATGGGTTCGCGATCGCTCGCCGCATCGAGCTGATTTCCAAGGACGTGATTCGAGCCGAAGAAGGGTCGCTTTATCCGGCCCTCCATCGCATGGAGCTGGAAGGGTGGATCGACGCCGAATGGGGAGTTACCGAGAAGAATCGCAAAGCCAAGTATTACAAGCTGACTCCCCTCGGGCGAAAGCAGCTGAAAAACGAAACCGCCCGGTGGAACGCAATTTCCGAAGCGATGACCGCGATCCTACAGGAGGCTTGAGATGCTTCGATCCCTGTGGTTACGGATTCGTGGACGCAGCTATCAGGAAGATACGGCCGAACTTGCGGCCCACTACGAGCAGATCAGAGAGAGGCTGATCGATCAGGGCCTTTCTCCTGAAGATGCATCCGCATCGGCACGGCGCCAATTCGGCAATCCAACCTCTCTCCAGGAACAGAGCCGCGAAATGTTTTCCGTACCTTTTTTGGATCACCTTTGCCGGGATATCCATTACGCCGTTCGGAACTTGGGAAGGACTCCGGGATTCACAGTCGTTGCGATTCTCACGATCGCTCTTGGGATTGGCGCCACCACGGCCATCTTCACCGTGATAAACGGCGTACTCATCAAGCCGCTGCCCTACCCTGACGCCGATTCTCTGGTCGCCGTGTGGCATTCCGCTGTACTTGCGGGCGCCGTTCGTCACAATGTAAACCATTCCGCCTCGATGTACGTGGCCTATGCGGAAAACAATCGCACGTTCCAGGAATACGGCGTGTGGAACAACGGCGCCTCGAGTGTGACCGGCGCAGGGGACCCCGAACAGGTGCGAACATTTCGCGTCACCTACGGGGTGCTGCGAGCCTTCGGCGTCCAGCCGCAACTCGGCCGGTGGTTTTCGGAAGCCGACGATTCGCCGGCCACGCCCGAAACCGTTCTCCTCATGCATGGCTATTGGCAGCGCCGCTTCGGTGGCGATCCCTCGATTCTAGGACGCAGCATCACGATCGACTCGCGGCCGCGCGTAGTCATCGGCGTGATGCCGCAAAGCTTTCAGCTCAATGGCAATCCTGAAATCATCCTCCCTCTGCGTTTCAATCGAGCCGAACTGCAGCCGACCTTCGCCTTCGTCGGCATCGCTCGCCTCAGGCCCGGCGTTTCCTTGGCGCAATCGAACGCCGACCTCGAACGTATGCTGCCCATCTGGATCTCCCGTTACGGGATGCAGCGCTTCGCCAGCCTCAAGCTTGGCGGAGCAATCCGGCCTTTCAAAGAAGACGTGGTTGGAGACATATCGAACGTCCTTTGGATCCTGATGGCCGTCATCGGCATCGTGCTGCTCATTGCGTGTGCTAACGTAGCCAGCCTCATCCTCGTCCGCACAGTCGGCCGCCAGCACGAGCTCGCCATCCGCGCCGCCTTGGGCGCGGGCCGCGGACGCATAGCTCGCGAGCTGTTGGTCGAAAGCCTCGCCTTCGGTGCCCTGGGCGGTGCCGCAGGCCTGGCGTTGGCCTTCGGAGCCATTCGCGTCCTGCGAACGATTGGCCCCGTAACGTTGCCGCGCCTCTCCGAAATCTACATCGATCCGGTTGTTCTCCTCTTCACCGGCGCTGTTTCCCTCGTTTCAGGTCTTTTCTTCGGAGCCATCCCGGTCCTCAAATTCTCCCGCCCGTCGTTGAGAGGGAGACTGGGAGGGATGCTCCCAGGCGGAAGCCGGGGAAACACGCAATCCCGCGAACACCATCGATCGCAACGCGCCCTGGTCGTCGTCCAGGTGGCGCTTGCCCTTGTGCTGCTCATCGGATCCGGACTCATGATCCGCACCTTCCAGGCGCTGCGGAGCGTCGACCCGGGCTTCTCGCGGCCCGAGCGTATTCAGACCATCCGCCTCGCGATTCCGCCCACCCAGGTACCGGAACCCGAAGGTGTCACGCGAATGCAGCAGGCAATCCTCGACAAGCTCTCCGCGATCCCAGGCGTCGAATCCGCAGCGTTCATGGACGGCCTGCCGATGGACCGCAACGCGCAAAGCAGCAGCCCCGTTTCGGTCGAAGGCCAGCCGGATACTGGCGGCCTTCCGCCTGTCCGCCGCGTGAAGTTCATTTCACCTGGACTTTTCCAAACGCTCGGAACGCGTTTGATCGGCGGCCGTGATTTTACCTGGCGCGAGATTTACGCCAAGAGTGAAGTCGCACTGGTTTCGGAAAACTTCGCCCGGGAAACTTGGGGCGACCCGCGCGCCGCGCTCGGAAAACGGATCCGCGAAGGTACCGGAGGCCCGTGGCGCGAAATCATCGGAGTCGTCGCCGACCTCTACGACGAAGGCGCGCATCGCCCTCCGCCCGCTATCGTGTATTGGCCCGCGCGCGTGCAAGTGGCCAGCATGGGAGTGCAGCGCTACATTCCGCGCTCCATGGCCTTTGCCATCCGCAGCAATCGAACCGGCATGGAACGTTTCCTTCCCCAAATTCAAGAAGCCGTGTGGTCGGTGAACCCCACATTGCCGCTCGCCGAAGTGCAGACCCTGGCCGATGTGTCGCGCAAACCCGTTGCACAGATGTCGTTCACTTTAGTAATGCTCGCCATGGCCGGCGGCATGGCGCTGGCACTGTCTCTCATCGGCATCTATGGAGTCCTTTCCTACTCCGTCTCCTGCCGCGTACGAGAGATCGGAATCCGCCTCGCGCTCGGTGTCGAGCCGGGCGCACTCAGAAGGATGTTCGTCAGGCAGGGTCTGATACTCGCCGCGATCGGCGTGGCCATCGGTCTCCCCGCTGCCGCGGCACTCACGAGGCTCTTGGAATCGTTTCTTTTCCGCGTCGGAGCGCTCGATTTCCTAACCTACGCCTCCGTGCCGCTTGCCTTATTGCTGACGGCCGTCCTAGCCAGCTACTTTCCCGCGCGGCGTGCCGGCGCTATCGATCCCGTGAAAGCTCTGCGTTCGGAATAGGGGAGACGCCCGATTCCTTGCTTTGCGTGCTGGCCGCGTCCTTCGCCCGGCTCTACGCAGGCCGATGCGCCTTCAGGAAGGAATGAATCTGGCGCACCGCCAGGGGAATCCTCTCTTTGGGCTCTTTCCAGGGAAAGATGCTCACTTCGGCCTTCGGCGCGAGCATCGCGCACTCCATGGCGACGGCATAGGGGTGCGCGGGGACGTCGTCCGGCAGGACCAGGATCGGGTTTTGGCAGCCGCGCATGAAATCGCGTGTCACGGTGAAGAGGAAGTCAGGGTTAGTTTCGAACATTTTGGTCACGAACTGGTCGGCCGTTTGCATCGTGATCTCGGGTCGCTTGGCGGTTATCTGAGCAGGCCAGCCGCTCCAAAACGCGCCCTGGTATTTTCGGTCGCGCATCTCCGGACGCCAGCCCACGGGCTGTGCCAGCACCGCCGCGGCAACACGATTGGGTGCGCGCTTGAGCAGACTCCCGATAAAGGGTCCGCCAATGCAGAAGCCCAGCACCATAAACTTGTCGATCCCCAGATGATCCATCAGGCCGAGATGGTCGTCGGCATAGGATTCCCACGGCCGGTCGACCTCGACAGGGCCGGTGGACTGGCCGCTGGGGGCGTTGCGCAGGTCCGCGGTGATCGAGCGATATTCTCCCTTGAATTCGTCGATCGCGGGAAAGGGGTTGCCGCCCTTCAAGCCGGCAATGGTCGAGTTCAATCCCCCGCCGGGAAGCAGCATCAGCGGGAAACCGGATCCGGCCTCCTCATAGTGGATGCGAACGGAGCCTTTTTCGAAGAACTTGTCCGTTCCTTCTTTGCCCGGCTGCTGAGCAAGTACGCGCGAGGCGGCGGCCGTTGCCGCCGCGGCGGCTCCCGCTGCCAGTATGGTGCGTCTGGTCGAACCCATAATCAGCTCCCTCCTTCGTGATCGCGCACCGCCCTTTCGGGCGATTCCGCCTAGAACCTGAACCGGGCGATCAGCGTGCCCGTGCGGCTTGCAAATACGGGCACACCGGCATTGGCCTGTATGCTGCCCGGGGTGGCGAATGTGTTGATGACGCCAAACCCGGCAGAATTGATCCCTGCGGTCTTTGTCACGGCGTTCTGGGGGTTCGTCGTGGTTGGATTTGGCAGCAGGGTCCGGTTAAAGATGTTGACGAACTCGGCGCGAATCTGGAGGCTCATCCGTTCCTTGATCCGGAAGGTACGGCCGAAATTCGCGTTCTCCGTCGGACGGCGTGGACCGCGGAAATCGCTGTACAGCGTTGCCGAGGCTGTACACGTTGTGTTGGCGGGGCAGGGCGCCCATGCGTTCGGATTCAGCACCTGTACGGTAGCCGGATTGTAGCTGTGGATGTTGTTGATGTCGACGTTGTACAAAGACGCGCCGGAAACTCGTATATCCTGACTGCTCAGGAAATTCGCCGTGGGGCTGGCTGGAGGCGTGAGAAATTGCCCACTTTGGTAGATCGCAAAGCCCCCAATCTGCCAGTCTGCAAGGATGGCGTTCCCGATTTTGTGCAGGAACTGTGCCGTAGGCGTGCTGTAGACAAAATTGAACGTCAGCGCCATCGGCGGGATATTCTGCAATGTCCACCCGGTGCTGTCGGGATTGAAGAAGTCCTGCCGCGCGGTTACCGTTGCCCAGCGCGTGAATCCCTTGGCCCAGGTGAATGCCCCGCTGGCCTGCAGGCCGTGCGAGAAGCGTTTGGTGGCCTTCATTTGTAGCGAGTCGTACTTGGTACTACCGGTCGCGGATCCCGTCGGAAGAAGGTTTCCGAACTGCGGGAACGGGTACAGGACGCCTTGCAGCGTGGTGCTGGCAGGGAAGCCGGAATAGGGGAGAAGGTTGGTGATGCCGTGCGCGGCCGCATTCTGAATCACGTTGTTGCTGCTGATCGGCGTACCCAACAGGACACGGTCGTTGTTGTTGTTGTAGGTCGTGCTGGCGCAGACTCCGCCGCCCCCAGGGGCAGAACTTGAGCAGGGCCCGGTTCCCGGGTAGGGGAACAAACCATTTGCTGCGTACTGTTG
>DATIRX010000371.1:0-5849 GCA_035469225.1 Bryobacteraceae bacterium | reverse complement strand
GGTCCTTCACTTTATCCTGATCGGCAATCTTGTAGATCTTGCCCTCGGGAGTCACCAGCACCGCCGCCGCCCCGCCCTTGATGCACTTGGCTGCGCAACTCGCGTGAGCCTCGCTGGCGGCCTTCGCGCCCTGCTTGGTGGCGCAGTTGGAATCGGCGATATAGCCGGTGTAGTCCCCTGCCAAGGCGCTGAACGCAAACACGAGCGCCAGAACGGAAAGCACAACAATCTTCTTCATTCTCGAACCTCCTCTGAGTGAACTAGCGGATACCCAAACTATACCACGCGAGCCGGAACTCACAGCCGCAGTGGATTCAATAGAACAGGTACTTCCGCCACTGTGCGTCGCTCTTGCCGAGCATGCGCATCAGGTGCCGGCTGGTGTGCAGGCTGAAAGGCCGCGGGGCCCGCGCCAGGCGCATGCCGGCTTCCTCGGGAGTGCGGCTGCCCTTGCGATTGTTGCAGGGATGGCAGCAGGCCACCAGGTTCTCCCAGGTGGTCTCGCCTTTGCGCGAGCGCGGTATGACATGATCCAGCGTCAGATCCCCGGAGCTCATGGTCTTCAGGCAGTACTGGCACGTGAAGCGGTCCCGCATCAGGATGTTCTTCCGCGATAGAGCCCGCGTTTGATGCGGAATGCGCCGATATTCCAGCAGCCGGATCACGCTGGGAACTTTGATCGCCGCGCGGGCGGAGTGCACGTGTCCGCTGGAATGTTCCTCGGCCGCGGCTACGCCTTTGAGCACCAGCACCAGCGCGCGCCGGGCCGCGCAGACGTTGATTGGCTCGAAGCTCGAATTCAACACCAGCACGGGCCGGTGCAAGCGTTCTTGATGAATTCCGATCATGCGTGTGCTCCCTGCACTGTTGAGAATGTCTCATCCATCGCCGCGCGCCGGTCCGTGCGAGCCAACGCCAGCAAAGATACGTGCGCGGCTCCCGCGCGTTTCAAGACGCGTGCGCAGGCGCTGGCGGTGGCGCCGGTGGTGACGACGTCGTCCACCAGCAGGATGCGAAGTCCGTCCACGCGGCGTCCGCCGGCGATCCGAAATGCTCCCTGGACATTCGCGCGGCGTTTGGCGTTGGTGAGCCCGGCTTGGGGAGCCGTGACGCGCCGCCGCCGGACGATGCTCTTCACCGGCGTATTCCACTTGCGTCCAATTTCTGCAGCCAGCAGCTCGGCTTGGTTGAATCCGCGCTGCCATTGCTTAAACCAGTGCAGCGGCATCGGCACAATCAGGTCGAAGCCCGCTTCCCTCGGCAGGGCCTGCGCCATCAAACGCCCGAAGGTTCCCGCCAGCGGCCGCACGCCGCCGTACTTGAAAACGTGAATCAGCTGCCGCAGGGTTCCTTCATACGACCCGTAGGAGTACACTGCGTCGAACCCGCGCAATCCCAGGCGGCACAGCATGCAGCGGCCGCTTTCATCCAGCGGGAACCGGTTCAGGAAAGGCATCCGGCAGGCAGCGCAGAAGAATTCGGCGGTCATGGGAGCCGGTTCAGCCAGGCAGGTCTTGCAAACCGGAATTCGGGAAAACTCTTGCAGGGGTTGGCCGCAGACGCGGCAATCATCGGGGAAAACCAGGCGGGAAGCGGCGTTGAGCAGGCCGCAGGATACCCTTTTTACGGCGCGACCAACACCGTTCGTCGAATTAAGGTGGCTCCATCTAAGGAGCAGGCTACTCGAGAAAACTCACCTCCGAGCCCCAACCTAAACTACATTCTACACCACGGCTCACACCGCCAAATAGAACAGGCTCAGCCGCGGCAGGCGCGCGGCTTCCAGCACCTTGCGATCCAGAAATTGCCGTTCCAGCATGGCCAGCTGCTCGGGGCTCATCTTGCCCCGGTAGGGCTTGAGCTCCTGGTCCAGCGCCCGGCGCGCTTCAAACAGGGCCTCCTCGGTTGCGGCCGCCCGGGCGCGCGCGGTCATCTTCTCTTCGATGGCCGTGAGCCGCTGCTCCAGTTGCTCCAGATCGCCGTACAGCGTTTCGAGCGGCAGCCTTTCGAGCGATTCCGCCAGATCGGCATGCCCTGCCGCCCGCAAGGTCTCAGCGTGGCGTGCGATGTGCGCCCGCACATCCTCCATCGAAAACGGCGGAGGAGTTTCCTTGCGGACTTTGGGCGCGCCTTCCGCCATGGCCTGGGCCTCGGCGGCAATGGCCTGGGCGCAGTAGGCCAGCGAATTCACCATCTGGAAACGCGCCCGGGCCGGACGCGCGCGCCACTTCTCGAAGGCCGCGTCGATGCCCCGCAGAACGGCTTCGAGCGGCATGCCGGAATTCTTCCACGCTTCGATCAACGCCCAGTCCAGCGGCGACAGCAGAAACAGTCCCGTACCCCGGGCGCGCTGAAAGTGCTCCTCGATTTCCGTGAAGTAGTTGAAGTAGTTTTCACTCACCGCTAGAGTTCCTTGATGCCACATTCGCGCAAGAACTCATAGATCGCGGTATAGTTTGCAGGTTCGCGCGTTGGGTCTTGAGCGTCGCCCTCGGGGACTAGGATGACGAAACCCTGGCGTGCTCGCGTGAGCAGCACACGGTAAGAGTTTGCGATGTACCTTCTTCTGTTGTGGTCGTTAACATATTTCCAGCTGGTGCCGGTGAAGTTGCAGGAAGCCCACCCCGTCTGTACGCGCCGAAAGTTGAGATCCCAACAGACCAGCGCCCAGTCAAGTTCTAACCCCTGAACGTGGAATTCGGTTGCTACGTCTTCTAGGTAGTAAGAAGACCGAATGTCGTCCCTACCTTTCAGAAACCATTGCGCGGGATCGATTTCTTGCTTAACAAAGATACCCTCTGGCTTTAGTCGAATCGCATTGGATGACGCCAAAAGGCCGAAGCGTTCGCTGCCTCTCGCCTTACTTCGCATCCACTCTTTGGCTCTCTGGAAGTTGCGTGTAAGAACAATTGGGTACTGCGGGATTTCTGCGTAAAGACTCTTCGCCTTTGCAGCGTCACCCTCGATGACAGCGCCGACAAACCCAGATACATGCTCAGCGCGGAAGGAGCGTAAGGAAACCGCGAGATGTAGGTCCGGCTGAATATTTGCATGAAGTCGACTCAGACGCGCTGACAGGTCGTTGGTCCAATCGTACTCAGGGTTCTGAATCTGCGACGAACAATGGATACTCCAGTGCGGGAATCGGCGTTCGAGAGCATTCAGCCACTCGACCATCCCAGCTTCTCCGGTATTGATCTCCTGGCCGCCCCCGACTAGACAGATAACACAGCACCAGTCCTTATGCCGGTCCATGACGGAGAGTAGGAATTCTGGCTCAGATAGATCGAATGACGGGACGCTGCGTTTCCTAAGCATGAAACTCGAAAGTTGGTCTCGATTCCAGGCGCGTTGGGCCTCATCGAAGACGACGACCTTCTCAATGGGAGGAAGCTTCGTTTTCCAGCTGTCATCCCGAAAGTGTCGAATATTCTGGATGAAGGTATTTGCCTTGCGTCTGGCATCTGTTTTCCGCAAGCTGGACCGACCGCCCGAAGAAGGGAAATTCTCCACCGCGTCAATAGCGAGGGCCTCTCGAAGAACCTTCACCAAGGGATCGTTGCCAGAAAGAAACACGGCGTGCGACGCCTCGTCCGCACGCATCCGTTCCGTCGCAATGTTCAAACCTGCCAGAGTCTTTCCCGCCCCGGGTACTCCGGTAATAAGACACATGGCCTTCTTTCCCTGGAATTTGGCTTGATCGATAATTTGCGCGACACATGAGGCAGTCCTTCCCAGATTGATTGCACCGGCATCCGATCGGGTAATGGACGAAACCCGATGCCCTCGATAGAGGGCTTGAGCTGCCTCGACGATTGTGGGGGTGGGCTGGTAGGCTGAGTTTGCCCACGCTAGTGGGTCTATCGGCGTGGCCCGGGTCTCCGAAAGCACATGACTGAGTAGCCTTCCGAATGAGCAGGCATTCGCGAGCACGACATCCCTGATCTGATCCAGAGCAAAGAGGCCGCTCCACTGCAAGTCAGGTGCATCATTGGCTACAAGAACGGGGACTATCGGAGCTTGATGACTTCCAGTGTGAAAATTCTTGAGATCCAGAGCGTAGTCTGTGACTTGGTCAATCGAGCTTCGATCAAAATGATTAGCCCCGAACTTGTACTCGATAACAAAGATCACGCCATCTATCAGAAGAATCGCGTCGGCACGCCGACCAATCCTCGGAATCTCGAATTCAAGGAAAAGGTAGCCAGGAGGTAATTCCTTGAGTGCGTCCGCGAGATGCTCAATTTGGAAGATCCACGCTCGCTTCTGCGGCTGTTCTAAAGGGAAGTCATAATGCGTAGACAAGGCTCCGAAGATGGCGTCAGGGCTAGCTCGGACGAAGTCGGCCGTCGACGCACTGTAATAAGAACGATTCACCCAGGTATCTACGGATTCGCGCAGCGCTGCCAGATCAGCCGCAAACCGTGGAGCGTCAAATCTTCGTCGTAGATCTTCACCAAGCGCGACGCCTGCGCGATCAAGTGTCCTTGCCCGCCGGTCGCCACGGCCTTGGTCTTGGGACCCAGCTCGGCGGTGATGCGCTCCACGATCCCGTCGATCATGCCTATGAAACCGTAATACAGGCCGGAGGTGATACTTCCCACGGTATTCGATCCGATCAGTTTTTCGGGCTCGCGAAAATCCACCATGGGAAGGCGCGCGGTCTTGGCGAACAATCCGGAAATCGACATGCCGATGCCGGGACAGATCACGCCGCCCAGGAATTCCTTGTTCGCCGAGACGATGTCGAAGTTGATGGTGGTGCCCAGATCCACCACGATGCAGGGGCCTCCGTACTTGGCGAAACCCGCCACCGCGTTCACCAGCCGGTCCGCGCCCACTTCGCGCGGGTTGTCGTAGCGCACGGTGATCCCCAGGTCGCTCGCAGAATTCACAAACAGCGGCTTGCGGTGGAAGTAACGTTCTGACATTGCCTCCAGAGGCTGATCCACCGCCGGAACCACGCTCGAAATCACCACGTCGTCCACCGCGGCCAGGCTGAGCGACGAGAGCGTAAACAGGTTGCGGATCAGAATGCCCCACTCGTCGGCTGTCTGTTCCTGAATCGTGCGCAGCCGCCAGCGCCCGGCCAGCTCTTCGCCCTTGAAGGCGCCGATGGTTACGTTCGAATTGCCGACGTCCAGAGCAAGTAGCATGTTTTGTATAAAGCTTAGACGGGTCTCACCCCGCCCGCCAGTATGGTGGTCTCCGTCCCATTATCTTCGCGCACCCGCAGGAAGCCCGCGGGATCGAGCCCGCAGGTGACGCCCTCAGAGCCAGATTCGATCCGTACGCGCTTCCCGGAAACGTAGCTCGAGGCGTTGGCGAACTGCCGCAGGATCTCATCGGAGTTAAGCCGCGTATAACGGTCGACCGCTTCCACCAGCGCCACCAGAAGATCTTCGCGGGATGACTTAACGCCTTCCAGAAGCAGCGAGGTGGCCGGCGTTTCCAGATCGTCCGGGAACTTGGTCTGGCTGACGTTGATCCCGATGCCGGCGATGATCGCATCGCCTTCGACCTGCGCCAGAACACCGGCGCATTTCCTGCCGTTCAGGAGCACATCATTGGGCCAGCGGATATCGCCGCAACCGATTGCCTCGCGTGTAGCCAGGCCCAGCGAGAGCATGATGATCGGAACCGCTTTCCCCGCCAATACGATCGAGACGTAAAGCCCCGTGCCCGCCTCCGAAATCCATTTGCGGCCATGGCGGCCCATCCCGGCGGTCTGCTCCTCCGCCCCTACGATCCTTCCAGGATCGAGGTTGCGTCGAGCCTCCAGCATCGTCGAATCCAGGCTCTCGAACCAATCGATGCGCCGTCCGGGCAGCCGCGCCCTTACGCCATCC
>DATIRX010000370.1:0-5349 GCA_035469225.1 Bryobacteraceae bacterium | reverse complement strand
CAGGCGCCGGGCCGCTACGATCAGGATTTCCGCTTCGGCTCCGCCAATCCCAAATGCGCGTTCTTTCTGGTCAAGTTCCTGGAGGACGTCGGATATTCCGGACCGCGCCACTTCGACGCACACGCCTATCGAACCGAGGATTACAGCGGAGTGGAAGACTTCGCGCGCGGCTGCATGCGGACCTACCTGATCCTGAAGGAGCGCGCGGCGCGCTGGAACGCGGATGCCGAGATCCAGTCGCTGCTGCACGAACTTGCGGCGCGAGGCAGCGGAGCGCCCAGTGTCGCCAAGTATTCCGCGGAGCACGGACGCGCCTTGCTGCGGCTGGAATTCGATCGCGCGAAGCTGACGGCCCAAGGCCTAGCTTATGAACGTCTCGACCAGCTTACCATCGAAGTGCTGCTCGGCGTGCGCTAGTCCTCAGCGCAAAGGACTGGGCGCGGGACCCGTGCTCTCCCGCACGACCAATTCCATGGGATACTCCACGGTCTGGACATTCGTAACACGCGCGATATTTTCAAAGAGCTGGCAGCACGCCGCTCTGCCCATTTCGCGCATGGGCTGCGCGACCGTCGTCAACCCGGGCCACACGAGCGCTCCTTCCGGAACGTTATCGAACCCCACCACGGACAGGCTTTGCGGCACCCGGATTCCGCGTTGCTGCGCGACCCGCAGAAATCCCAGCGCCAGCGCGTCGTTGCCCATCACCAGCGCCGTGATGTCCAGCGGTTTGCCGAGCAGGGTGCGCGCGAACTCGATACCCGCCTGCGCTTCGTAGCTTTCACACCACCAGATGTGCCGGCGGTCGAGAGGGATTCCAAGCTGCTTAAGCCGGCTCCTCAAGCCGGCCAGACGGTGCTTCGAATCCAGGGAACGAGGGGGGCCTCCGGCGTATCCAATCTTGCGGTGGCGAAAATCCGCTAAGTGATCCGCCACCGTGGCTCCGGCCGCGATGTTATTGCAGCGCACCACATGGATCGTCTTGAGCACTTCGTCCGGCGCCACGCTCACCACCGGAATCTGGCTTTCGACCGCTTTCTGAAGCAACGGCCGCTACGCTTTCCCGGTTTCGCGATAATCAGGCCGTCCACACGTTTTTCGCGGATCCAGCTGAGCACCATGTGCGCATCGTAGTGGCCCCGAAGGTCGAGACTGGCCAGCATGAGGCTGGCGTCGTGCTTCGAAAGTTCTTCTTCGATTCCCGCCAGAAGCTGTGTGAACCACAGATCGAGCGTGGAATCGACCACCACTCCGATGGAGCCCGTGCGGCCCAGGCTGAGGTTCCGCGCGTTGCGCGAACGCGAGTAGCCGAGCGCGGCGATGACTTTGGAAATGCGCTGCTTGGCGGCCAGGCTGACGTAATGCCCATTCAAGTAGCGCGAAACGGTGCTGACGGCGACGCCGGCGCGTTCCGCAACATCGGCGATCGTCGGCTTTCGCCTCATTTGATGCGGCGCCGGATCTCCTACCGCTTTGCCTTGAATGCCGGATCCGCGGCTTTTGCGGAATTCGTCAGCGCCGGGCTCATCGCGCAGTTCAGGAGTACTGCCACGGTTTTGCGCATCGCATGGTCTCCTCGGGCTTTATGGCACCGGTTCCACAAAGCTTAGCGAAGAGGCCCTGGGAGCGCAAGCTCAAGCACGGCGAAGGAGCGCAGCCGCGGACACCCTTTAGAACACGTACTTGAGCGCGAACTGCATCTGCCGCATGGACCCGGTGGTCGAACTGATGGTTCCAAAGGCCGGGCTGCTGAGATTCGTGTTCGGGAATCCCCACACGGGATGATTCAGCAGATTGTAGGCTTCCCAACGGAATTGCAGCTCGTGACCCTCCCACGGCATGCGGAAATTCTTCTGCACATTCGAATCCAAAGAGAATCCGGCTGGGCCGATGATGGAGTTCCGGGACGCGTTGCCGAATTGGTAAATCGGCTGCAGGACAAACGCGCCGGTATTAAACCATTTTTCCGTGGTGGCCGTATCCAGACTCACCTTTTGGCCGGTGGCGTCCGGACGATCGGCATTGATGTTGGTGTTGGCGCGGTTCACGCCGGCCGACGGATTGATCGGGAATCCGGCACGCCAGGTGGTGATGCCGCCCACCTGCCATCCGCCCGCGATGGCATCCAGGAGGCCGTTCTTGATTCCGAACTTCCGCCGTTCCCCAAAGGGCAGATCGTAAAGGCCGGAAATCACCAGCCGATGGCGGTTGTCGAAGGCCGACAATCCACGGTCGCAAAGCATGCATCTTCCATCCTGCGAAAACAGCGAGTCGCTATTCGACGTGCGGATACCGCTGGTGGTGTCGATCGTCTTGGACCAGGTGTAGGAGACCAGGGCAGTCACACCGTTGGAGTAGCGTTTTGTCAGCTTGCTTCCCAGGGAGTTATAGTTGCCGCGCCCGCCGTTTTCCACCGACACCAGCAGGCCCCAGTTCGGATAGGGAGACCGGCTGGCAATCGTGCCCGGACCGGGAACCGCGGCGCTGACGCCTCGGTACGATTCCAGGTGACGGCTGATGGAGCCCAGGTAACCCACCTCCAAGGTCAGATCGCGGGCGATTTCATGCTCCACGTTCAGCAGCCACTGCGCCGAGTAGGGCGTCCGGCGATCAAACTTGTTCGAGAAGGCCTGTGGCGTAAGGATATTCGCCACGGAGCCCACCAAGGCTGACGCTCCGTTGTCCCAGGTCTCACGGGGAAGCGAGGGATTGTCATCATTCCTGGTCCGTCCCGCCGCATTCCGCGCGACGTCGAATCGCGGGTTGCCTTGGTCCTGGTTGTAGAACATTCCGATGCCGGTGCGAATCGACCACTTGGGGTTGGGACTCCAGGCCAGTCCCAGCCGCGGCGCGAAGTCGTTGTTGTCTCGATTCACCAGGCGGTTGCCGAGGCGCCCATCCTGGACTAGCGGGATATTGGGCCATCTGACACGCAGGCCCGCATATGGATCGCCGGTGCCTTTTCCCTGGCGCAGGAACACCGGATAGCGGCTCTGGTCCGCCACGTTGGGAGTATTATCGAACGCGTTGAAAAAAACCGTCACCAGGTTGCCCGAAATGTCTTCCCACGGGGGAGTATTCTCGTAGCGCAGCCCGAATGACACGGTAAACGTCGGCGTTAACTTCCAGCTGTCGTCCACGTACAGCGCAAAACTGGTGGCGCGGAATTGGGCGGCTGCGATTTGTGCGGCCACCTCCGTCAACGTCACGTTCCCCAGCAGGAAGGATGCGAACGCGTCGCCCTGCAGCGGAAGCCCTGAGCCGGCAGTGAGAGCTCGGGGGTCTTGCGTGGGCGTTACAGTGAACCCGAAACTGCCCCGGCCAAACTGATTGCCCACCTGATTGAACTGGTCTCTGCGGATCTCGCCTCCGAACCGGATGGAATGCTTACCCTTGATGATGGAGGTGTTGTTCAGGAACTGCAGAGTGCTGTTCTTGTTCTCGAAGGGCCCGTCCGTGCTGTCTCCGATGCCCGTGTAGTTGGCGATTCCCACGGCAGGAATCCCCCAGGAAACCGGGTCTCCGCCCTTCAGCCCCGGGATATTCAACTCGTCCACCACATTGCGCTGGAAGGCCAGCAGGGTGCCAACCGAGTTGTAGAATCGCGTGTAGCCGAACCGGGTTTCGTTCACCACGCTGGGCGAGAGGATGCGCGTGTTGGATCCCATGTACTGCTCCAGGTTGGTGATGAGCTTGCCGCCGTCCTGGGTTAAACCGGGCGTGGATTCGTTTTCGTCTGCCCAGCTATAGCGGCCGGTCCAGGTGGATTTCGCTGATTCCACGTAGTCCAGACGAAGATAAATTGATCGCGGTTTTGCGGCCGTGACAGCGCCTCAGTGAAGTTGTTGGTGACGCCTCCTAGCGCGGGCTTCTTGTAAAATTCCAGAAGCTTTTGCGAAGTAGGGTGAATCCTGGTGATCGGAATGATGTTGCCCAGAAATGGCGTCCCCGTAATCGTTCCGTCCGCCGCGATCGCGCGCGTTTTGGGATCGTAAATCAGCTTGGAAGAGCTGGAGAAATCGCCGGTTTGGAAGGCGGCGGGAGCCAGAGAGAACAGTCCCGTGTTGCTCCCTCGTTTCCGGAAGCTCTCGTAGTTGCCCATGAAAAAGAGCTTGTCTTTTCCGTTGAAGACCTTCGGAATCCGCACCGGACCACCCAGCGTGAACCCGTACTGATTCCATTTGAAGGGATCTTTGGAAGGCCGCAAAGCGGTAAACGCGTATTGGGTGGCATCCAGCTTGTCATTCCGCAGGAACTCGAACAGCGTGCCGTGATATTGATTGGTGCCGGACTTGGTGAGTACGTTGATCTGGGTGGTTTCACGCCCGAACTCAGCCGGGTACACGCCGGTCTGCACTTTGAATTCCTGCAGCGCATCGACCGAGGGCAGGACCACGATGGTATTGAAGTTCGGGTCGGTATTTTCGACTCCGTCCAGCGTGTAGTGATTGAAGTTGGTCCGCTGGCCGGCTACCGAGATGGTCTGCGCCGCGCGGATTCCACCCTGGCGCGCCGTCGCTTGCCCCTGTACCGAGAAACCCGCCGACACGTTCGGCGCCAAGGAAACCAATTGGAGGTAATTTCGGCCATTCAGAGGCAGATCCGTGATCCGCTTGTTCTCGATTACCGTGCCGACGGTCGCGTTTTCCGTGACGATGGTCGACCCGCCGGCTCTTACCTCCACCGATTCGGAAACCTGGCCCACCTCTAACCGGAAGTCGATGCGGGCATTCTGCTGGACCTGGACTTGGATTTGATTCTGCACCAGTGTCTTGAAACCCGCCTTCTCCGCCTTCAGGTTGTAGATTCCAGGGGGAAGAGTGGGGAATGAATACGCTCCAACCTCGTTTGTGAGAACGGTACGGCCCGTGTTCGTTTCCGCATTGACCAAGCTGATCGCGGCCCCGGGGACAGCGGCACCACTCTGGTCCAGCGTTTCGCCGGCAATCGACCCGGAGGTCTGGCCGAACTGGACCGGAGCAAGAATGAGTAAACCAATCAAAACGAACCACAAACTTCGCATCAAGACTCCTATAGTGTAGGTTTTGCTGAAAATGCCCCTGAAACAGCAGGTCCGATCCTAGTTCCCTGGCTGGTGGGGAACAAGGTCCGCTACAGTACGGGACGGTACAAATGCCGTACAACTGCTTTACAGTCAATCGTTTGGAATGAATCTGGATTTCACTCCGTCTCGCCCGTACGGCACTGCTGCAGTCGCGTGATATGATTGTACGCGCTTTCAATCATCCCGAGGGCGACGGACTGAATTCCGAATGCTAGGCACTGCCTCTTCTGCTTCGAGCCACGACCACGCCGCCGTGAACGCCCAGTTGGCGAAAATCCTAGAGA
>DATIRX010000369.1:0-1945 GCA_035469225.1 Bryobacteraceae bacterium | reverse complement strand
TCGAGGATCGCCGCACCGGCAAGAACATCCTATATAGGCTCAAAGCCTTCGGCAACGGTACGCAAACGCAAGTGCTGGATGTTCTGAAGCATGCCGTCAGGGAGATCCCTGAGGCCGCCGAGGATCGCGATGCCCTTCGTCTGGCGCTCCGTCGCCGTCAGGACAAAGTCCGTTCGTATTTCGACGAGCTGGCGGGAAAATTCGGACGCCAGTACGTCCCGGGCCGATCCTGGCAGGGCTTGGCCGAAACCCTCCTGATGCTGATGCCTCCGCTGGTGATCGCCGACCTGGGCGCCGGCGAGGGTACCGTCTCGCAATTGCTGGCCCGCCGTGCAAAAAGAGTCATCGCCGTAGATAACTCAGAAAAAATGGTCGAGTTCGGCTCGAGCCTGGCCCGCAGTCACGGCGTCAAGAATCTGGAATATCGCCTGGGCGACCTCGAAGACCTGCCGGTCAAGAAAGGCGAGGCCGATGTGGCCTTCTTCAGCCAGTCGCTGCACCACGCCCAGCATCCGCCGCGCGCTCTGGCCGAGGCCTTTCGCATCGTGAAGCCGGGCGGCCGCGTCATCATCCTCGATTTACTGAAGCACCATTTCGAGGAAGCTCGCGCGCTGTACGCCGATGTGTGGCTGGGATTCAGTGAGGTCGAGCTTCGCCGTCTGCTGACCGACGCCGGATTTAAGAACGTCACCACCGCCCTCGTGCATCGCGAAGCAGAAGCCCCGCACTTCGAGACCATCCTCGCCGTCGGCGACCGGTGACTTAACGGGAAATGTTGCGCTCCTGACCGAAGTGCCGGTACAGGAAGACAAAATATCCTATGGCCACCAGCACGCCGGGAATCCACCACATGAGACCCACCCGTAATCCGTACGACGCCGCTGCAGTCCTTTCGATCGTGAGGCCCAAACTCGCATCGCCGCTCGACGGAAGCACGTAAGGATAGAGACCCAGAGCCGCACTCGCCAGCATCCCGGCGATGTAGCCGCACGAGCAGAGAAACGCCCGCAAGTCCTGCGCCCGCCGGAGAAAAATCCACACTCCGGCTAAACCCGCCACCGCGATGATCGGGAAAATGCTTCCCCACAGATACTGTCTGAGATTGGTTTCCACCTGCGGCTGGATATGGAGCGTCAGTGCGGTCGTCAGGATGGTAAGCGCCGCCACGATCCACCAGGCTACCCGAGCCACGTGGCGCGATCGTCTTTGCACCGGGCCTTGCGTCTTCCACGCCACCCACAGCGCCCCGTGCTGCGTCAGAGTGATGTAGGCGAGCAGGCCCACCGAAATGGTGTACCAGTCCAGAATTCCGACTTCGCTCCTGACGCCGAAGTTCGTCCATAGCGGCAGAAAAAACTCGCCGTTCGCATTGAGCGAAACGCCGCGCACCACGTTCCCCAGCGCCGCTCCGAAGAAGATCGCCAGCAAGGCGCTCGCGCCGCTGAACACTGCATCCCACAGGGGCTTCCACACCGGACTGTCGATGTGCCCGCGAAACTCGATCGCGATTCCGCGCAGCATCAACAGCCACAGCACGATCATCAGAGGAAGATAGAATCCGCTGAAGGCGGCCGAATAGAGGCTGGGGAAGGCCAGAAACAGAGTGCCGCCCGCTGCCAGAAGCCACACTTCATTTCCGTCCCAATACGGACCGATGGCGGCCAACAACTGCTTGCGCTCGTCATCGGTACGGGCCACACCCAGGTGAATAATCCCGGCGCCCAGATCGAAACCGTCCAACACGACATATGCAACCAGGGCCAAGGCCACCAGGCAAAACCAAAGTGTCTCCATCTACTCAACCTCGGGGCCGTGTGCAATCTCACGCCCCACCAGGAACAGGAACAGCACGCTCAGTAACGCGTACATGCCCATGAATCCGATCAAGCTGAACAGCGCGTTCCCCGCCGAAACATTCATGGACGCGCCCTGGCTGGTCCGCATC
>DATIRX010000368.1:0-7415 GCA_035469225.1 Bryobacteraceae bacterium | reverse complement strand
ACGCCGGATATGATGCGAGGCGTCGGACGCTTGGGGAAAGTGCTGGGGCCGCGCGGTCTGATGCCCAATCCGAAGACCGGCACCGTGACCAATGACATCGCCCAGGCCGTGAAGGAAGTGAAAGCCGGCAAGGTCGAATTCCGGCTGGATAAGACCAACTGCATTCATTGCCCGGTGGGCAAAGTGAGCTTTGAAGCCAAGGCGCTGATCGAAAACGCGAACTCGCTGATGCAGGCGGTGGTGAAAGCCAAGCCGGCCGCAGCCAAAGGGAAATACGTCCGCAGCGCGACCATCTGCTCCACCATGGGGCCGGGGGTTCACCTGGATGTATCGTCTTATAACCTGAAGATCGTCTGACGGAATCGCACATGAAAAAGAAATCTGAAAAGCAAAAAGACATGGAGACGTTGCGCGCCGAGCTGAAGAAGGCCGCCAACATCTTCCTGACGGGCTACGAAAAACTGACCGTGCAGCAGGATTTCGAGCTGCGTAAGACGGTCCGCGGCGCCGGCGGCAGCTATAAGGTCGTTAAGAACAACATTGCCGAGAAGGCCTCCGAAGGAACCAAGTCGGCGGACCTGTTGAAAGAACTGAAGGGCATGTGCTCGATCGCCTATACCTCCGGCGATCCGGTGGCTCTGGCCAAGGCCCTGACCGTCTACGCCAAGGCGAACCCCACGTTCACCTTCAAGGCGGGCATGGTCGAGGGACGGGTGGTGGACATTTCCGGCATCAGCGCGCTGGCGACGCTGCCCTCCAAAGAAGAGATTTTCTCGAAGTTGCTGTATGTGATTAATGCGCCGGCCCAACAGCTGGTGACGGTGATGAACGCGGTAGGCCGGAATTTGGCTGTAGTGGTGGATCAGGGCGTCAAGGAAAACAAGTTCTCCGCCTAGTGCGGATTTGAAGGAAAAACAATGGCTGATATCAATGGGATTGCGGAACAGATTCAAGGGCTGACGCTGCTCGAAGCATCGCAGCTCGTCAAGTTGCTGGAAGAGAAGCTGGGCGTCTCGGCAGCAGCGGCTACCGTGGCGGTGGCGGCTGGCGGGGGCGGCGGAGCAGCCGCGGCTCCAGCCGAAGAAAAGACCGAGTTCACCGTGGTTCTTACGGCCGCTGGTGCGAACAAGATCAACGTCATCAAGGCGGTTCGGGAAGTCACCAGCCTGGGTCTCAAGGAAGCCAAAGACCTGGTGGACGGCGCCCCCAAGCCGATCAAAGAGGGCGTAAATAAGGAAGAAGCCGAAACGATCCGGAAGAAATTCACCGACGCAGGCGCTACCGTAGAAGTAAAGTAGTAGCTGTAAGTGATAGGTGGGGCAGGCGATTGTGGTCGCCTGCCGGTTTGACAGGCTGTCTCTATTCAGGCCGTTTGACGAGTGGCACGGCGTTTGCTAGGATAGAGACAACCGGAAAGAGCGCCCGGACCTGATCACAGTGAATTTGGCATCCCGCGATCTGCTTGGCGATACGTCTGCCCTGCACGCAAATAGTGAGCCCGAGGTGTGTCCACACCATCGGGCTATTGTGTTTTGATTCGGCGGACGCGTGTTCCGTCGACGCCGCCCTTGAATAGAGGAATTTAGCATGCTTACCCCGCAAAATGGCACACCTCGCGAGCGAGTCGATTTTTCGAAAATCAAGACGACGATTCCGATCCCTAACCTGATCGAAGTCCAGAAGAAGTCCTATGAGCGTTTCCTGCAGATGGATCTTCTGCCCAGCGAGCGGGACGATACCGGTCTGGAAAGCGTGTTCAAAAGCGTTTTTCCGATTTCGGACTTCCGCGGCTTAAGCCAGCTCGAGTTCGTCGATTACGCCATCGGCAACTGGGAGTGCAAGTGCGGAAACCTCAAGGGCCTGCACCACTTGCGTTCCACCTGCCGGAATCCGGCTTGCGGCGCCACCATCCAGACGGATCCGTTCCACCTGGGCGAAGTGCTGTGCCACAAGTGCGGCACGTTTAACAAGAACATCGTCACCTTTTGCAACCGCTGCGGGGATCCGGTCGGTTTGCAGTTGAAGTACGACGTGACGGAGTGCGAAGAGCGCGGCATGACCTATGCCGCCCCGCTGAAAGTGACCATCCGCCTGACGGTCTTCGACAAGGATCCGGAGACCGGCAACAAGACCATCCGCGACATCAAAGAGCAGGAAGTCTTCTTTGGTGAAATCCCGCTGATGACCGAGAACGGAACCTTCATCATCAACGGAACCGAGCGCGTCATCGTATCCCAGCTGCACCGTTCGCCCGGCGTGTTCTTCGAACGCCAGCCGGCGCAGGGATATTTCCTGGGCAAGATCATCCCCTACCGCGGGAGCTGGGTGGAGTTCGAGTACGACAACAAGAACCTGCTGCACGTCCGCATCGACCGCAAGCGCAAGTTCTACGGAACCGTCTTCCTGCGCGCCCTGGGCCTGAAAACCGACGCCGACATCCTGCGCGCTTTCTATAAGTGCAGTGAAGTGGTCATCAGCGGCAAGAAGCTGCAATGGAAGGTGACGGAGGCCCTGATCGGGCACAAGCTCTCGCACGCCATCACCAAGGGCGGCGAAACCATCGCGACGCAGGGCCGCAAGATTACCGGCAGCGTCTTCAAGGAAATCCAGAAATCCAAGGTGGACCACGTGGAAGTGGCGCCCAACGATCTGGAAGGCGCCTACGTGGCCGCCGACGTGATCGACATGGACACGGGCGAAGTTCTGATCGAGGCCAACCATGAGCTGACGCCGACCATCGTCGGCAAGCTGATGGAAGCCAAGATTCCCAGCTTCGAAATCTTTTTCCCGGACCTGGACGACGTCGGCAACGTCATCTGCATGACGCTCCGCAAAGACGGTGTCAAGCAACAGAATGACGCTCTGCTCGAAATCTATCGCAAGCTGCGGCCGGGCGACCCGCCCACTGTCGATACCGCCACCCAGCTGTTCCAGGGCATGTTCTTCGATGCCCGCAAGTACGACTTCTCGCGCGTCGGGCGCATGAAGTTCAACATCAAGCTGCACGACCGCGCCGACGCCACGCCGCTCGACCGGCGCACGCTGGATCACCGCGATTTCATCGACACCATCCAGTACCTGCTGAAGCTGCGCAAAGGCATCGGGACGGTGGACGACATCGATCACCTGGGCAACCGCCGCGTGCGCGCGGTGGGCGAGCTGCTCGAAAACCAGTTCCGCATCGGCCTGGTCCGCATGGAGCGCGCCATCAAGGAAAAGATGAGCGTGTACCAGGAAATGTCCACGGCCATGCCGCACGACCTGGTCAACGCCAAGCCGGTGATGGCCGCGATCCGCGAGTTCTTCGGATCGTCGCAGCTTTCGCAGTTCATGGATCAGACCAATCCGCTGTCGGAGATCACCCACAAGCGGCGGCTCTCCGCGCTTGGACCGGGCGGCCTATCGCGGGAACGCGCCGGATTCGAAGTCCGCGACGTTCACCCCACGCACTACGGGCGCATCTGCCCGATTGAAACGCCGGAAGGTCCGAATATCGGGCTGATCAGCTCGCTGTCGTGCTTTGCGCGCATCAACGACTTCGGATTTATCGAAAGCCCGTATCGCCGCGTCAAAGACGGCGTGGTGGTGGACGAAGTACGGGTCTTGAATCCTGGGGAATCCGACCTGAAGGTGAACCAGATCCTGCTGCGCGGGGAGATCGACAAGACCAACAAGGCGCTGGCCAAGAAGCATCCGGCCGAGTTCGAAGCCCATTGCGACTATCTGTCGGCGTGGGAAGAGGACAAGTACATCATCGCCCAGGCCAACGTCGGCCTGGATGAAAAAGGCCGCATCACGGCGGAGCTGGTGAACGCCCGCCAGGCGGGCAACTTCGTCCTGAAGCATGTGGGCGAAATCGAGTACATGGACGTCAGTCCGAAGCAGCTGGTTTCGGTGGCCGCCAGCCTGATTCCGTTCCTTGAAAACGACGACGCCAACCGCGCCCTCATGGGATCGAACATGCAGCGCCAGGCGGTTCCCCTGCTGCGTGCCGAGGCTCCCTATGTCGGCACCGGCATGGAGCATGTTACGGCGCGCGATTCCGGCGCTGTGGTTCTCTGCAAGCGCTCCGGCGTAGTCGACTCGGTCGACAGCGAGCGCATCATTGTGCGAGTCGAAGGCAACTCGCAGGAGGGGCAGCTTTCCCGCGAAGTGGGCGCCGACATTTACCAGCTCACCAAGTTCAAGCGCTCCAACCAGAACACCTGCATCAATCAGAAGCCCATCGTGTTCCAGGGACAGAAGGTCAAGAAAGGCCATGTATTGGCCGACGGACCGTGCACCGAGAGCGGGGAACTGGCGCTCGGCCGGAACGTTCTGGTCGCGTTCATGCCCTGGCGCGGCTACAACTTCGAGGATGCCATCGTGGTGTCCGAGAAGCTGGTTAAGGACGATTACTACACCTCCATTCACATCGAGGAATTCGAAGTGGATGGCCGCGACACCAAGCTGGGCCCGGAAGAAATCACCCGCGATATTCCCAACATCGCCGAAGGCTTCCTCACCAACCTCGACGAGAGCGGCATCATTCGCATCGGCGCTACCGTGAAGCCGGGCGACATCCTGGTGGGCAAGGTCACTCCCAAGGGCGAAACCCAGTTGACCCCTGAAGAAAAACTGCTGCGGGCGATCTTCGGCGAAAAGGCCGGAGACGTCAAGGATGCCTCGCTCTACTGCCCGCCGGGTATCGAAGGAACCGTGGTCGATTGCAAAGTCTTCTCGCGCAAGGGCGCAGAGCTGGACGAGCGGTCCAAACTCATCCTTGAAGGCTCGGAAGAGCGTATGCGCCGGAATCTGGAAGATGAAAAGCGCATTCTGAACGACGAGCGCGCCAAGCGCCTGGCCACCCTGCTCGAAGGCAAGGAGCTGCTGGCCGACCTCCACGACGAGAAAACCAACAAGAAGCTGCTCGCCAAAGGGACCGACATGAGCCGGGACCTGATCGAGAAGCTGCGCGCCCGCGACCTGAAGCGCATGAAGCTGAAGGACAAAGATCCGCGCATCAACGAGCAGATCGACGAAATCGAAGAAATGACTTCGCGGCAGATCTCGGTGCTCGAAAAGATCACCGAAGAGCGCGTCGCCAAGCTCAAGAAGGGCGACGAACTGCCCCCCGGCGTCATCAAGCAGGTCAAGGTCTACATCGCCATGAAGCGCAAGCTTTCCGTCGGCGATAAGATGGCCGGCCGCCACGGCAACAAGGGCGTGATCGCGCGCATTGTTCCGGACGAGGACATGCCGTATCTGCCGGATGGAACGCCGATCGAGATCGTGCTCAACCCGCTGGGTGTTCCCAGCCGTATGAACGTCGGACAGATTCTTGAAACCCACCTGGGTTGGGCTGCGCAGGCGCTGGGCTTGCGTTTCGCCACTCCCGTATTCGACGGCGCGACGGAAAAAGACATTAAGTCGCATCTGAAAGCCGCGAACCTTCCGACTTCCGGTAAGATCCAGCTCCACGACGGCTTGACCGGCGTGCCGTTTGAGCAGCCGGTGACGGTGGGCTACATCTACATGCTGAAGCTCTCGCACCTGGTGGACGACAAGATTCACGCGCGTTCCATCGGGCCATACTCGCTCATCACGCAACAGCCGCTCGGCGGCAAGGCCCAGTTCGGCGGCCAGCGCTTCGGCGAAATGGAAGTCTGGGCGCTCGAGGCCTACGGCGCGGCTTATGTCCTGCAGGAGCTGCTCACCGCCAAGTCCGACGACGTCTATGGCCGCGCCAAGATCTACGAGGCCATCGTCAAGGGCGAAGCGGCCGCCGAGCCGGGCGTGCCGGAAAGCTTCAACGTCCTGATTCGCGAGCTGCAATCGCTGTGTCTGGATGTGGAGCTGATGAAGAAACCGCGCGAAGGCATGGAAACCGCGCTGGCAGCAGATTAATTGGCGACGAGAAACGGAAATAGGAGATTATAATGTACCGGTCATCCCCCTACGATCGTGCAAATCTGATCGCGGATTTCGACTCCATCCGAATTTCGCTGGCCTCTCCGGAAAAGATCCGGAGCTGGTCGCATGGCGAAGTCACCAAGCCGGAAACCATCAACTACCGGACCTTTAAGCCGGAGCGCGACGGTCTGTTCTGCGCCCGGATTTTCGGTCCCATCGCGGATTGGGAATGCTTGTGCGGCAAGTACAAGCGCATGAAGCATCGCGGAGTCATCTGCGATAAGTGCGGCGTGGAAGTGACTCTGTCGCGCGTCCGCCGCGAGCGCCTGGGACATATCGAGCTGGCCAGCCCCTGTTCGCATGTGTGGTTCTTCAAGGGTCTGCCTTCGCGCATCGGCTATCTGCTCGATATCACGCTGCGCGAGCTGGAACGCGTCCTGTATTTTGAAGCCTTCGTAGTGGTCGATCCCGGCGAAGTCGCCGATCTCCGCAAGGGCGAAGTCATTACTGACGAGCGCAAGCGCGCGCTGGACCAGGAACATCCCGGCAAATTCGTCGCCATGATGGGCGCCGAAGGCATCAAAGAGCTGCTCAAGAAGATCGACGTCGATTACCTGAGCGAGTACATCCGCAAGAACATGCAGACCGAGGCTTCGCAGCAGAAGAAGCTGAAGTATGCCAAGCGCCTGCGCGTGACCGAAAGCTTCCGTAAGTCGGGAAACAAGCCGGAATGGATGATTCTGGACGTGCTGCCGGTCATTCCACCCGAGCTGCGTCCCCTGGTGCCGCTGGATGGCGGCCGCTTCGCCACCTCCGATCTGAACGATCTGTATCGCCGCGTAATCAACCGCAATAACCGGTTGAAAAAGCTGATGGAGCTGCACGCGCCCGACGTGATCGTGCTGAATGAAAAGCGCATGCTGCAGGAAGCCGTCGACGCTCTGTTCGACAACGGCCGCCGCGGCCGTGTATTGCGCGGGGCCAATAACCGGCCTCTGAAGTCCTTGTCCGATACGCTCAAGGGCAAGCAGGGACGGTTCCGCCAGAACCTGCTCGGCAAGCGCGTGGATTACTCGGGCCGTTCCGTCATCGTGGTCGGCCCGGACCTCAAGCTGCATCAGTGCGGTCTGCCCAAGAAGATGGCGCTGGAACTGTTCAAGCCGTTCATTTATCATCGCCTCGAGCAGCGCGGCCACTGCACCACCATTAAGCAGGCGAAGGAACTCGTGGAGCAGCAGGACCCGGTGGTTTGGGACATTTTGGAAGAGGTGATCAAGGACCATCCGATCATGCTCAACCGCGCTCCCACGCTGCACCGCCTCGGCATCCAGGCGTTCGAGCCGGTGCTGGTGGAAGGCAAGGCCATCAAGATCCACCCGCTGGTCTGCACCGCCTTCAACGCCGATTTCGACGGCGACCAGATGGCCGTGCACATTCCGCTTTCGCCCGAAGCGCAGATCGAAGCCTCGACCCTGATGCTCTCGGCGAACAACATCCTCTCGCCGGCGCACGGCGGTCCCATC
>DATIRX010000367.1:0-2272 GCA_035469225.1 Bryobacteraceae bacterium | reverse complement strand
TGAGCCTGGCGCCCAAGTTTTTCGATATGGCCGGGAACCTGTACTTGTTCGGCGCCTCGATTCTGGGAACCATCGTGCTGTACGCCGGATTCCAGGCCAATTCGAACCAGACCCGCGTCCAGGCCCGCCGGGTGCTGCTTGCCAGCGTGCTCTACCTTCCTTTGCTCTATGGCCTCATGGCGCTGGACAGTTAGCGCACTCGCGCTCTTGCTGATTGGCTGCTCTCATCCGCCGCCGGATACCGGCTTGCGGGTCTCTTCCTTCGCCCTCACCGATCAGTCCGGGGCCGGGTTTCAAAGCGCATCTCTCCAGGGCCATGTATGGGTTGCGAACTTCATGTTCACCAACTGCCCCGGTCCATGCCCGCGCATGAGCTCGCAGATGCATGAAATCCAGACGGCTCTGGCCGGGCAGGACATCAAGCTGGTTTCGATGACGGTCGATCCCGACCGCGATACTCCAGAAAAGCTCGCCAAATACGCGGCGTTCTACAACGCCACGCCCGGCGTCTGGTATTTCCTGACCGGCCCGCGCGAGACTTTGAATCACCTCGGCCAGGACGTGTTCAAGCTCAACCCGGTGGACGGCACCTTCGATCACTCCACTCGCTTCGTGCTGGTGGATCGCAAATCGCACATTCGAGGATTCTATTTGACGTCCGAACCCGACGCGATCAAGCGCGTGATCGCCGATGCGAAGGCTCTGCTGAGAGAACCCTCCTGATGGACGTTCACCAGCTTCCCGCGGTGAACGCGATCCTGAACGCCACTGCGGCGATCCTCTTGCTGCGTGGGTACTCGCTGATCCGCGCCGGCAAGCGCGAGCAGCACAAGAAAACCATGCTGGCGGCCTTCACCGTATCGGTCGTGTTCCTGATCTCGTACCTGTTCTATCACGCGAATTCCGGTATCGTTTACTACCAAAAAACCGGATTCATTCGATACGTCTACTTCACCATTCTGTACACCCACACGCCGCTGGCCGCTGCCGTGCCGGTGCTGGCAATCATCACGTTGCGCCGCGCGCTCAAGGCCGAGAAGACCGGCGACTTTTCCCGCCATCGGCGGATCGCCCGCTGGACTCTGCCCATCTGGCTGTACGTGAGCGTGACCGGCGTACTGGTCTATTTGATGTTGTATTAGGTTTAAACGTACCCGAGTTCGAATGCGTCTAGAATACAGGTAGGAGGGCGACTCCATGAGGTTCTTCACCGCTTTGCTGGTTGTGGCCGCTTCCACGGCGTGGGGCCAGCGTGCGTACTCGCCCACCGGCTTCGGCCGCAACTCGAATCCTGCGGGAGTGATCGGCACCACCGGCGGCGCAGGCTTCGGCCGGATGATTTATCCCGGCACCGGAGCCCCGGCGGTGGCCCGCACACCGCGGAATCCCAGTGCGCTGCAGCCCGCGTTCGCGCCTCCGCAGGTTCGCCATGGCGCTCACGCGATTCCGATCGCAGTACCGTATCCGGTGTTCTACGGCGGAGGGTACTACGATTACGAAGCGCCTCCGGCGCCCGTGGGTGGTCAGTATTCGCCCTCGGTCTACCAGGTTCCCGGCTACGAACAGATGACGCAGCCTCCGGTGGTCATCATCAATCAATACTTCCGACCCGATTCCGCCAATCCGGTGATTCGCGACTACTCGAATGTGCCTCTCCCCGACGCTGGTCCGCGGCCCGAGGCGACCAGCCCGGCGAGCGAATCGCAGGTGATGTTTCTGATCGCCATGAAGGACCACACGATTTTCCCGGCAATCGCATATTGGGTCGAAGGCGACACGCTCAACTACATCACGGTGCAAGGCAGCAGGAACAGCGCCTCCCTGGATCTGGTGGATCGCGAGTTCAGCCAGCAGATCAATAAGGAACGCAAGGTCGAGTTCGGCCTGCCCTCCAAGTGATACTCTATCTCTGAGCAGGTAGAGCCCGTTGGCCCGGTCCAAGAAAACCACTGTAAATCGCCGCAATTTCCTGCAGAGCGCAGGCGCCGGCGCGGTTGCGTTGACCGCCGGAAGCGGTCCCGCAGCCGCCCAGCAGCCGCCCGCGGCTACTCCCCGCGTGACCGCCCCCAATGCGGCCGTTCGCGAGGCCGAAACCGGCACGCCGGCCGGCGTGGAAGTCCTCACCAATGAGCGTCCCGGATCGGACTTCATGGTTGATGTGCTCAAGTCCCTGGGCATCGAATACATCTGCTCGAATCCCGGCTCCAGCTTCCGCGCGCTGCACGAATCGGTGGTGAACTACGGCGGCAACCGCAACCCCGAGTTTCTGACC